>CADEEX010000003.1 GCA_902826465.1 uncultured Acidobacteriota bacterium | reverse complement strand
CGTTCTTGAACTTCTGCACGCCGACGCTGCGGTCGATGTGCCACGGCGGCATCTGTCGCGTTTCGACGCGGTTCTTGATCGAGCGCGCCCACGGCCGCGCGTCCTTGTAGCTGACGAGCGACATTGGCGCGATCGAGCCAGGCTCGTGGCACGACTGACACTTCGCCTGAAAGATCGGCGCCACGTCTTTGGTGAACGTGACAGGAGGCGCCGGGTCAGCCGCGCGCGACACCGCCGGGAAACCGATCAGCGTGGCGAGCAGCAGCCCAGCCAGCGGCGTACGCATTCGTTGTGCAGTCATCACACACCTCTATAGGTTCAGACGAATGCCGGTCGTCTTTAGGTGCGAGGAAAGCGACATGAGCTGGTCGTGATGTGCCAACGCTGAGGCGGCACGCGCCAGAGGTACCATGTTCCCGATGCGCACGTGGTTTCCACAAGGCGAGCGACAACGACGAGGAGTGGCAGCGCTGATGCTGCTTGCGGTTGTTACGGCAGACGCGGCCGCTCAATACCAGGGCTGGCTGATACCGCCCGGTGGCAGGGACGAGAGGAGCCCCGTCACCTCAGCCCGCAGCGCGGCGACCAAAGGCAAGGCGTTGTTCGCCGCGAACTGCGCCCGCTGTCATGGCCCGGAGGGCAAGGGCAATGGCACAGACTCTGACCACGCCGCCGATCTCACCGACGACCTCCGCAGTTCGATCAACCCCGAGGGAGTCCTCTTCTACAAGGTATGGAACGGTCACGCCGTGCAGCTACGGGTGCAGATCGACGACATGCCGGCATTCAAGGACACGTTGACCAGGGACGACGTGTGGGCCCTCGTCGAACACCTGAAGGTCCTTCGCACCACGACCCGTTAGGATCCCGTCCGCGACGCGGCCGGACGCCCGCGCTACGGGTTAGAGGGCCGCCGCGGGCGCGGCACCGGATTGACCCAGTTCGGATCGTAGGCGGTGTCCACCACCTGGCCGTCCTTGATTACCATTCGCACGTTCCTGGTGGCGCTGATATCGGTCAGCGGATCACCGTCGATGATCGTGAAGTCGGCCAGCTTGCCGGGCTCGACGCTGCCCAGATCCTTCTCCTGACCGATCACCTCGGCCGCCCACAGCGTGGCGCCCTGCAGTGCCTTCATCGGTGTAATGCCCATGTCAGTGAGCATCTGCATTTCGTAGTGCAGGCTCAGCCCCGGCACAATCTGCGCGCAGCAGCCGGTATCGGACGCGGCGAGAATTTTTCCGCCAGCCTCTGAGTACTGACGGAGAAATTCCGTGACGTGCTCGTAGCCCGCACGCGGCCGACCCGGCTCGCGCGCCCACGCGGCCTTCACATCCGCCGGCACAAATGCCAGCCCTGGATCCTTCAGCAGCGCGGCGATGTCTTTCGCCTGATCGCGCCACCGCTCGGTCGACGGGCTCCACGAAAGCACGAGCGTCGCGTTCACGTAGACGCCCTGCCGCGCCATTTCGGCGATGAGCGGCGGGAACAGCGCCGGGTTCACCGCCGCCTCCGGCGTGGTTCCCTGAGGCCGCGGGTTCTTCCCCTCCTGCACCAGGAGCGCGCGTCCCATGGTGTCCATGTGTTCCATGTGCTTGAAGCCCATGGCCACGGCTGTCTTGATGTTCTGCGTGTGCCCGAGCACCTTGATCTGCGCGGCGTTCGCTTCTTCAATGACGGCGCGGAGCTGATCGTCGGTGATCGTCAGATCGACCTTGATGTGATCAACGCCGGCCTTCACCAGCGCCCTGACATAGGCGCGGGCTTCGGCAGCGTCCTTCACATAACTGCCGTCGGTCGTTGGCGGTCCGTTGGGCCCAGTCACCCGGGCGCCAGAAACAAAAAGACGCGGCCCCTTGAGCCTCCCCTGCTTCAGCGCTTCGCGCTCGGCAATGCTCCACGCCGTGTCGTTGTGGATATCGGCGATGGTGGTGACGCCGTGGGGCAGGAACAGTGGCGGCTGGTAGTCACGCAGGTGCACGTGACCATCAATGAGGCCAGGCAGGATGGTTCGCCCGTTGAGGCGCAGCACCGTGGCGCCGGGCGGAACCTGCACCTGCCCACGCGTGCCGACCGCGGCAATGCGATTGCCGCGAACGACGACCACCGCATCGGCGACAGGCGGCTTGCCGGTGCCGTCGATCAGCGTGGCGCCCTCAAGGACGAGGGTCCGCTCCTGCGCCGTTGCACAGGTCGCCATCAGAACGATGGCGACTACTCCGATTGACCACTGCCTCACGCGTGCCTCGCTCTCGCTGGTCTACTTCGGCTGAAGTGCGGCTCGCTCTATTTTCGCGATCTCCGAGACGAAAAACGCGTAGAACCGCGCCGCTCGTTCGAGACCGGTCGTCGAGATGGTGTCGAGCGTGTCACCGCTCGTGTGATACATCGGTCCCGAATGAATCGCCTGCACCCGCGGCACACCGAGCGGAGTGTAGCCGCCGAGGTCACCTGCGGTCGAGTTCGAAAAGTTCGGCCGCAGGTTGAAGCCGTAACGCTGCACGCCGCGCTTCGCGATGTCGGCAATCGACGGCGCCTCATTCGAAATGCCGAATCCCATCGGCTGCTCCGTGCCCTCGACGCGGAACGGGTCGTTCTGGAATCTGAGCTGCGCGATGTGTTCGAGATTCAGCACCAGCACGGTCTTCGCGCCCAGTTGCGGATTCATCGTCACGAAGTTGCCCGGACCGTTCATGCCGCCGCCATGATGCCCGCCGCTCGCCACAAACAGCAGCGTACGTTCCGGCTGATTCGCGGGAACGGCGAAGTGCCGCGCCAGGGCAATGAGCACCGCCAGCCCGTCGGCGTTGTCTCCTGCGGCGTCGAACCAGCCGTCGGCATGCGCGTTGACGATGACGATCTCGTCAGGGCGGCGACCGGCAATCATGCCAATCGTGTTATGTCCTTTCAGGCCTGGACGCATCTCGGTCTGAAGATTGATTCCGACTCTGAGGTCCGCGAGCTTCCCGGCGGCCGTCGCTCGTTCCGCCACGGCCTTCAGAAACCGGCCATCGTCGGTTCCAATATTGAAGCAGGGGACGCCGCAGTTGCTGAAGTCGCGGACGTGCATGTTGCCCGCCTGCTCGATCACGTTGAGCACCGCCACGGCGCCACGCCTGGCAAGTTCACGCGCGCGCTCGGTGGCCCTGGTGCGCTCGGAAAACGCCCCAGCCATCGGATGCAGCGTCTGCACGGCCACCTTGCCAGCCACGTCGACCGCGGGCAACGCCGTATCGGTGGTCGCGCCAACGAAGACCAGTGGTGCGGAGAGCGGACCGTTCGGCAACCGCGAACCGCTGGTCGGGAACGCCGATGCCAGCACCACGTCGCGGCTCCCTGCACCGGCCACGGTTCCCGCCACGAGCTTTACTTCCCAGTCTTTCGGATACCAGGTCGGCTGCGTGGCCGTGTAGGTCTGCGTGTCACTGTCGCGCAGCCCTGCCGCTTTGAACTGCCCGAGTACCCACGCGTGGGTCTCGTCGGCGCCACGGAATCCGGTGATGCGGCCCCAGGCTCTCTCGCCGCGCGCGCGGTCTGCTCTCGAGAACGCGACGATCGCCTCGAGATGCCGCCGAACCGCTGCCCCGGTCAGTTCGCGATTCCCCTCTTCGCCTGGCGGCACCACGGCCGCGGCAGGCCTGGCCGCCGAGACGTCGAGAATCGGCCGATGCGGGTCGCCGAGACCGGCAGGAAGCGGAACACCAAACCAGACGCCTGACGCCCCGGCGTTGCGCGCCTCGCCACCAGATGGCCGTTGTGCCGCAACGCTGACCGTCAATGCCAGCGCGCCGACGATGGCGACACTGAATCCCTTCCACCTGCTCATGTCGTCTCCCTCAGTTGGGCCCATACGCACGCGCGAGTGCGGTGCGTTCGGGGCCGCGGCGATGCTATGGGCGACACGCCACGAGCGGTTGTAACAAGTTGTAACGGTCGTCGGATCGGTCGTCGGGAGTACGGCCCCGTGGGTCAGCGACGCGTCGTATCGGTGGCAATCCGGCACCGGGGATGCGGGTGCCGCAGCTGCTTCTTGCCGCCGACCGCGTCGAACCACACGGTCACGCCTGCCGTGGCCAGCTGGCGCCGACGTGGCGAGTCACTCGCCGCGACGACGAGGTAGAGGGGCTCGGCGTCGCTGATGACGCCGTCCGCGGTCTGGAGCGGCAGCACGAAGGCGAACAGAACGGCCGCCGGGTATGAAACTTCCGTGGCAGCGATGCACAATGAGCCATGCCGTCATTGACGTCGGCGATGGTGATTGCGGTAGTGCTCGCGGCGACGCACGTGAACGGTGCCCCCGTCAACAATGCCAACATGTCCGGGCATTGGCGTCTCGACCTCGATCCCGGTTTCAGCGACGAACCGGCGACGCTTCTCTGCGAGCTCGCGCAGGATGGTCAGGCGTTCACGCTCGAGTGCGACAACGTGCCGACGATCGCCGGAACGCTCGCCGACCGCAGCGTGACGTTCGTGATCATGACCGGACAGGACAATCTGCTGCCCGCACGGTTTTCAGGAAGGCTCGAGGCGACCGACGCTGCTATCGCCGGGACGTGGCGGCTCGAGGACACCACGGGCAACCGGATCGGTCGATTCAGGGCAGAAAAGGATTGAAGGGATACCAGCGCTGTGAACAGCTGAGCTCGCGCGGCTTCGCATTCGCGCCTCAAAACCGCCAGCTGAACGCGAACCCGAGGGCGGCGGCCTGACGCGCGCGTTGCTGGTAGATCGTCTTGCGTCCGCCGACCAGCGCGTCGAACCCGACTCCGATCGATGCGCCCAACGCCGCGTTGGCGACGATCGCTGCCGAGAGCTGCCCGCCGCTATCGAGCCCCTGCCCGCAGATGATTGCGCACCAGCTGCCCAGCACGATTGCACCGATGATCGCACCGTTCTTCAGCCCGTCACGGGGCGTCTCGATGCGAGCCACCTCGGTCAGCGGTAGTTCGCGTTCCTGACCGTTGACGAGGAGGGTTGCCGCATCGGGCCCGAGGCGCAGTAGCGTACCGACCACTGTCGGATGGACATCGCCGTCGTGCGCAAACACTTCGACAAGCTTGGCGATTGGCCTCATCGCCGTCACGGAGCTCACCTCTTGCGCAGTCACGGTCGCGGGGGACACGGAGGAAAGCAGGACGATCAACGAAGTCAGACGCCAGGTTTGTGCGACATTCATAGGTCACCTCCGCGCCGATGGTGGCATGGCCCGAAACGTAAGTCCTGAATCTGTCCTGAATAGTTCTGACCACACGACCGGTTCGCAGATACGCCGCATACCAACCAGCGGACAACGATGTCGAGATTCATGGCTCGTCGCACAGAGTTGTCGGTCCACAGTAGCGCCGCCGCAGAATTTGCGCCTGTTTTGCGCGATTGACGCGGTAACAACGGCAACGAGCTTGCACACTTGTGGCATGTTCGCGCGGGACCCAGCGCGAGCACGAGGCCGTTTATGACCCTGCATCCCACCCTCGCCCGCGTCACCGACCGCATCCGTGAACGCAGCCTCCACTCGAGGCACGCCTACCTGCGCGGGCTCGAACCAGCCCTCAGCCGCGGACCGATCCGCAAGGCGCTCGGCTGCACCAATCTTGCCCACGCCTTCGCGGCGGCACCCACCGGGGACAAGATCATGCTGCGCGAGAACCAGCGCCCCAACCTGGCCATCGTGTCGGCCTATAACGACATGCTGTCGGCGCATCAACCGTTCGAGCGCTTCCCCGCCTTGATCAAACAGGCGGCGCGCGAAGCAGGCGGCACGGCACAGTTCGCCGGCGGCGTGCCGGCAATGTGCGACGGCGTCACCCAGGGCGAACCGGGCATGGAACTGTCGCTCTTCAGTCGCGATGTGATCGCGATGTCGACCGCGATTGCGCTCTCGCACAACATGTTCGATGCGGCGCTGTGCCTCGGCATCTGCGACAAGATCGTGCCGGGCCTGCTCATCGGCGCGCTGCAGTTCGGCCACCTGCCGACGATCTTCGTCCCCGGCGGCCCGATGGCGAGCGGCGTCTCGAACGACGAGAAAGCCAAAGTGCGGCAACGCTTCGCCAAAGGCGAAGTGGGACGCGAGGCACTGCTCGAATCGGAAGAGAAGTCGTACCACGGCCCCGGCACCTGCACCTTCTACGGCACCGCCAACAGCAACCAGATGCTGATGGAAGTGATGGGACTGCACCTGCCGGGCGCCGCCTTCGTGAACCCCGATACGCCACTGCGCCACGCGCTCACCGCCGCCGCCGCCACGCGCGCCCTCGCCATCACGGCGCTCGGCGCCGAATACACGCCGATTGGCGAGGTCGTCGACGAACGGACGCTGGTGAATGCCATCGTCGGGCTGCTGGCCACCGGCGGATCGACCAATCACACCATTCACCTTGTGGCGATCGCCCGAGCGGCGGGCGTCGTGATCACCTGGGACGACTTCCGCGATCTGTCGGAAGTGATCCCGCTCGTGGCCCGTGTGTATCCGAACGGTAAGGCCGACGTGAACCATTTCCATGCGGCCGGTGGCATGGGCTACGTGATCGGCGCGTTGCTCGACGCGAAGCTGCTGCACGCTGATGTCCGTACCGTGGCCGGCGATGGCGGACTCGAACGCTATCGACAGGAGCCGTGGCTCGATGACGGCCAGCTCGCCTGGCGCGATGCCCCTTCCGTGAGCGGCGACAGCACGGTGCTCTCCACTGTGAGCGCACCGTTCAGCACCGACGGCGGCATGAAGCTGCTTACGGGCAATGTCGGCCGCGCCATTATGAAGACGTCAGCCGTGAAGGCCGAGCACCGGACGGTGCGCGCGCCCGCGATCGTGTTCGACAGCCAGGAAGCGGTGATGGCGGCGTTCGATCGCGGCGAACTGCAGCGCGACTTCGTGGCGGTGCTGCGCTATCAGGGGCCGCGTGCCAACGGCATGCCGGAGCTGCACAAGCTGACGCCGCTACTCGGCGTGTTGCAGGATCAGGGGTTCCACGTGGCGCTGGTGACTGACGGACGCATGTCGGGTGCGTCGGGGAAGATTCCCGCGGCCATTCACGTAACGCCGGAGTGCCTGGCCGGTGGCCCGCTGGCGCGCGTACGAGATGGCGACATGATGCGGCTCGACGCGGAGACGGGTGTGCTCGAGGCCGAAGTGCCGGCACCGCAGTGGATGACACGAACGCTCGTGGTACCTGATTTGAGCCACTATCATCAAGGTCTGGGCCGTGCGCTCTTTGGCGCGTTTCGCGCCAACGCGCTCGGCGCCGAGCAGGGCGCCATCACCTTCCAGGCGCCAGGGGCCGAGGACGTGGTGCCCGCTCTCGACACCAGCGCCATGCACGATCGCATGGACCTGCCAGAGGAAAGCCCCGCATGAACGTGCTCGACCTGATGCGCCTCGGACCGGTGATTCCGGTCATCGTGATCGACGATCTCGCTCACGCCGTCCCACTGGCACGGGCCCTCGTCGCCGGTGGCGTCTGCGTGCTCGAAGTGACCTTGCGCACGCCGGTGGCGCTGCAGGCCATCAGCGCAATCGCGCGCGAGGTAGAAGGCGCGTTCGTCGGCGTCGGTACGATCACGACACCGGACGACTTCAACCGCGCCATCAACGCTGGCGCGCGGTTCGGTGTCAGCCCTGGACTGACACCGGCGTTGATCGAGGCCGCGCGGGCGTCCGGATTGCCGCTGCTGCCCGGCGTGATGACACCGTCCGATGTGATCGCCGCCCGTGCCTCCGGTTTCAACGCGCTGAAGCTGTTTCCCGCACAGCAGGCCGGTGGCGTCGGCATGGTCAAGGCCCTGGGTGGACCGTTCCCAGGCGTGACGTTCTGTCCAACGGGTGGCATCACCGCCGCGTCTGCACCGGAGTATCTGGCACTTCCGAATGTCGCCTGTGTCGGTGGGTCGTGGCTGACGCCGCGCAGCCTCGTCACGGCAGGCGACTGGACCGCGATCACCGCCCTGGCGCGCGACGCCTCGGGCCTGCGCCGTTGACATCATCGTCTCGTGCCATCGCCACGAAAGCGCGACATCACGCAATCAGTGCTGGGGTTCGCGTTGTCGTGTTGTCGTGGTTAACGCTCGTGGCTCAGACTCGTGAAGGATATTGAGTGGCAAAGATTCCCCCTGACGTCGGTCCGCGCCACGCGCAGGTGGTGGTGCTCTTCGGCGCCACCGGCGACCTGGCGCGCCGCAAGTTGATTCCCGGCCTCTATCACCTCGCGAGTGCCGGCTTCATCCCCGGCTGCCGCATCGTTGGCGTCTCGCTTGACAACCTCGACGCCGACGCGTTTCGCCAGCTCGCGAAGAGTGCGATCGACGAGTTCTTCAACCGCAAGGTCAACGACGCCGAGTGGAATGCCTTCGCGAGCGGTCTCGACTACGTGCCACTCGGCGCAGGACCGGCCGCGCTCAGGGACGCGGTGCACAGGGCCGAGGCGACCTTCACCGGCGAGAGCCGGCGTCTCCACTATCTGAGCGTGCCACCAAGCGCCGCGCTCTCCGCGGTGCACATGCTCGCGGACGCACAGCTCGTGGAACGCTCGCGGATTGTGATGGAGAAGCCGTTCGGCACCGACCTCACGAGCGCGGTGCTGCTCAACACCAGGTTGCACGAGGTGTTCTCCGAAGAGCAGATCTTCCGCATCGACCACTTCCTCGGCAAGGAGCCGGCGCAGAACATCCTGGCGTTCCGCTTCGCCAACGGACTCTTCGAACCGATCTGGAACCGCAACTTCATCGACCACGTGCAGATCGATGTGCCGGAGACGCTGAGTCTGGGCAAACGCTCCGGCTTCTACGAGCAGACCGGCGCGTACCGCGACATGGTGGTCACCCACCTGTTCCAGATTCTCGCGTTCATGGCGATGGAGCCGCCGACGTCGCTCGAGCCCGTGCCGATCAGCGAAGAAAAGAACAAGCTGTTTCGCAGCATGCTGCCGATTCAGTCCGCGCACGTGGTGCGTGGCCAGTACAACGGCTATCGCTCAGAAGAAGGTGTCGATCCGGAATCTGAAACCGAGACGTTCATCGCGCTGAAGTGCTTCATCGATAACTGGCGCTGGGCCGGCGTCCCGTTCTTCCTCCGCACCGGCAAGCGCCTGGCAGAAGGACAACGCATCATCTCGATCGCGTTCAGGGAACCGCCGAAGAGCATGTTTCCTGCAGGCTCCGGCGTCGGCGAACACGGACCCGACCACCTGACGTTCGATCTGGCCGACGCGTCGAAGGTATCGCTTTCGTTCTATGGCAAACGTCCGGGGCCGGGCATGCGGCTCGACAAACTGAGTTTGCAGTTCGCGATGCACGACACCGGCCTGATTGGCGATGTGCTCGAGGCCTACGAGCGGCTGATTCTCGACGCCATGCGCGGCGACCACACGCTGTTCAACACCGCCGAAGGGATTGAACGCCTGTGGCAGGTGTCCACACCGCTGCTGCAATCACCCCCGCGCGTGCACCTGTATGCGCCAGGGTCGTGGGGACCAACCGCGATTCATCAGCTGATTGCGCCGCACGCCTGGCGACTACCGTTCGAGCGGGCGTGGCGCGACCCGAATCGGATCGGGAGCTAGGTCCGGCTGAAGCCGGACACGACCGAGACTGACGTAGTGTCCGCCTTCGGGCGGACTCACTGACGTAGTGTCCGCCTTCAGGCGGACGATGCAACGGCTCCTACGCGTTTGGCACCAGCCGGTATCCGGCATCGAGATGCTGGTGCTTCATCAGAATCTGGTGGATGTTGAACGGGTGTGTCGGATCCCCCGTGATGGTGTTGCGCACCACCTGGAACACGTGCCCGAGCCCTCCAGCATCGTCGATATCGACATCGGCGCGGCAGGCACCCGGACTGCGGAAGAAGGTGAGCTGCAGGTTGCCGAAATCGTCGGGCGTCTTATAGCTCCCCGACGGCGCGAATCCCGGCGGCGCCTCGTGCAAGGCGCCATTGACGGCCTTGAACAGATCGTCGTCTACCAGGTCCAGCATCTGATCCGGCAGCGCCGAGGGCACCTCAACGAAGCAGCGATCGCCAACGGCGTCGAGCAATGTGATCTTTGGAAGAAGATCGCCGCCGTTCTTGAAGGTCGTCACGAGCGATTTCTTCGCGATGTTCAGCAGCCCGGCCTTCGGTACCTCGCGGAGCGCGTCGTAGAGCGCGCGTCCGGACAGGCCTTCATGGCCACGCACGCTGGTGCTGCGCTCGAGCACGCCCTTCACCCGTTCGTCGAGCGCGTCATACGACGGGAAGAGGCCACGAGCCTTGTCCGCCCGAATCGGCAACACTGCGGTTTCGTGCCTGATCCCGGTTGACGGGATGGTCACGAACTGGCGAAACCGGTGGTACGACCGTGTGGCGATCTCGAGCACGTGAAGCCCCTGCGGCTCGGTGCGAAGCCCGTCAATCACGATGGTGCGGCTGGCATCGGCCGACGGCGCGCGGCGCTGCTCGTGCAGCGAATGGTGACGCACCAGAACGTCCGCCGGCTCGGTGAGATGAAAGCCGTGCACGTCAACGATGTCGAGCTCGAGTCTGCCGTTTGTCTCTGACACGAAATGCTCCCTGGGAACCACCCGGCCCCGACTGGCGCCTGAATTCTACCGACTCGAGGCGTGCCGTGCATGTCCTTGCGAGCCACGAGCAACACGGGGCTCTCGGCCTCGCGAGCGCGACGCAAGATACGGCAGAGTCAGGTTCGGCTCTGCGTGATAGGCTGCGATATAGGAGAGTGCCATGACGTTCGCCACTTCGATTCGGACCGGTTTCACCGCCGTTGCTTTCGCGTTGTCGCTGAATGCGTTGCACCCAACGCCTGCCCTGGCGGACGAGAAGAGCCGGATGACCGAAGAAACCAAGGAAGCCACAGACACCCTGGTGAAGCGCGATCCGAGCCTGGCTGACGAAATGGCCGCGGCCGCTGGTTACGCGGTCTTCCCTGGCGTCGGCAAGGGTGGCATCGGCCTTGGCGCCGCCCGCGGCAACGGGCAGGTGATCGTCAACGGTGCCCCCATCGCCAAGACGACCCTGACGCAGGTGACGATTGGCCTTCAGCTCGGCGGTCAGAAGTACATCGAGATGATTCTGTTCGAGAACAAAGAAGCACTCGACCGCTACCTCGCCGGCAAGTTCACGCTGGCGGCGCAGGCCAGCGCCGTGGCGGCGGCTTCAGGCGCTTCCGCGAACGCCAAGTATTCGGACGGGGTGAAGGTTGTGACGGCAGCGATTGGCGGCCTGATGTATGAAGCCACCGTCGGCGGTCAGAAGTTCAGCGTCGAACGCTATTAGCGCTGAAGCGACGCTCTTGCGGGCTGAAGCCGCGCGCTACTACCGAGGTTTGAGGGCGAAGTTCGCGTCTGTATCGCGGTAGAGATCGATGACGGGGGTGGCACTAAGGTAGCCGGGCGCAGACACGCTCACCGTGAAGCGGCCACTTTCGAGCCCATCGAAGACATAGCGGCCGGTGGCGTCGCTCCATACCCGGGCGTTACTGTTCACACCGCTGACGACGCTCAGCTCTGCCCCGGCGATCGGCCCGCCAGCGCGGGCGCCTTCCATCCCCGACACAGTGCCCGTGAAGCGGAAAGGTCCGCTTGACGGTGTGCTCGGCGCGGGCAGTGCGCAGGCGGCGGTGGTCAGGAGCAGGCCAAGAACAATCGACTGTCGCATCAAGAACGAAACCTCTGCATTCTCGTATCGGCACAAGCGCGCGCCACTGCACGCCTCTCCGAGGTGTTGCCAGATGAAGTAGTGAGAAGCCGTGTCGATCTGGCCCTGGCCCAATCGTCGCTTGGACGAACACACAAACCAGGGCGCGAGAGCGCCGGAGCTGAAAGGATACAGCGATGAAGGTGATGGTAATCGTCAAAGCCTCGAAAAACAGTGAAGCTGGGCTTATGCCGAGCGAACAGCTGCTCACCGAAATGGGCACCTACAACGAGGAACTGGTGAAGGCGGGCATCATGCTCGCTGGCGATGGACTCCAGCCGAGCGTCAAGGGCAAGCGCATCACCTTCGCCGGCAGCAAGCGCACCGTCGTCGACGGGCCGTTTGCCGAAACCAAGGAGCTGATCGCCGGCTACTGGATCTGGCAGGTGCGGTCGATGGAAGAGGCGGTCGAGTGGGCGCGTCGCTGTCCGAACCCGATGCCTGGTGAGGAGGGCGAACTCGAGATTCGTCCCATCTTCGAGGCGGAAGACTTCGGCAAGGCCTACACACCCGAGTTGCGCGCACAGGACGAACGGCTGCGTGCCACGGTCGAACAGCGGCAGAAGTAACGGTGGGTCATGCGCGACGCCGAGACGCTGACGCGCACAACGATCGAGGCGATCTGGCGTATCGAGGCCGCCCGGCTCATCGGCGGCCTCGTGCGCTTCGTGCGCGACGTCGATCACGCGGAAGACCTGGCCCAGGAAGCGCTCGTCACTGCACTCGAGCGCTGGCCTGACACCGGCATCCCCGACAACCCGGGCGCGTGGCTCATGACCACGGCCAAGAACCGCGCCGTCGACGCCGGCCGCCGCCGCGCAATGATCGCCGACAAGCACGGCGAGATCGAGCGCAGCGCACCGCGCTTCACGACGATCGACGTCGGGGCACTCGATGATGCCGTAGGCGACGACGTGCTGCGGCTGATCCTGGTCGCGTGCCACCCGGTGCTGTCGAAAGACGCCCGCGTCGCGCTCACCCTTCGTCTGGTGGCCGGCCTCTCCACCACCGAGATCGCCCGTGCGTTTCTCGCCACCGAAACGACGATGGCGCAACGGATTGTGCGGGCGAAGCGGACGCTGTCCGAAGCCAAGGTGCCGTTCGAAGTGCCGATGGGTGACGACCTGCATGCGCGGATTCCTCCGACGCTGGAGGTGATCTACTTCATTTTCAACGAAGGGTACTCGGCGACCACCGGCGACGATTGGCTGAGGCCGGAGCTGTGTCAGGAAGCGATGCGCCTCGGCCGCCTGCTGGTCGGACTGGTCCCAGGCGACGCAGAGGTCTGGGGGCTGCTGGCCCTGATGGAGTTGCAGGCGTCACGAAGCCGCGCGCGAGTGGGACCGGACGGCGCGCCGGTGCTGCTGTTCGACCAGGATCGCAGCAAGTGGGATCGGCTGCTGATCACACGCGGGCTCCGTGCGCTGGCACGTGCTGAGTCGCTGACGCAGCCACTCGGTCCATACACGCTGCAGGCGGCCATTGCCGGTTGCCATGCGCGCGCCCGCACCCCGGCAGACACTGACTGGAACCGCATCGTCGCGCTGTATGACGGTCTGGTGGAACTGACCGGTTCGCCGGTGGTTGAACTGAATCGTGCCGTCGCGATCTCGATGGCTTACGGCCCGGCGGACGGGCTGTCGCTGGTCGATGCACTGGCTGAAGAACCGGCCCTTCGCGCGTATCATCTCCTTCCCGCGGTCCGCGCCGATCTTCTCGTGAAGCTTGGGAGAACGCACGAAGCGAAGGCCGAGTTCGAGAAGGCCGCGAGCATGACGAATAACACGCGCGAGCGGCAGCTGTTGCTGTCGAGGGCCGCCAACTGCGCGATTCCAGGCATCGGAACCAGCCAGTGACGCGCGACAAGCAACCGCATCGTGCGGGCGAGCACGACGCGAAGAAGGCGGCCGAGCCCATCGTTGAGAAAGACGACGAGTTTCAGCGCGCTATGGCAGACGTCGTGCCGTTGCCGCCGGACCCGCGTGGGCGCGTGCGCCCGGCGCGCCCGGTCCACATGCCAGAGCCACCGTCGGATGCCGTCCCCGCACCGCGCGACGCGTCACTGCTCGACGATGAGGATGCCGACGGGAGCTACGCCGCAGACGGCGTCGACCGTCGCGAACTGCGGAAGCTGAAGCGGGGCGTCCATGCCGCCGGCAGCCGTCTCGATGTGCACGGCCAGACGGCCGCAGAGGCGGTCGCCACCGTGAAGCGATTCATTGACGGCGCTCGGCATCGCCACCGCACCGTCTGCATCGTGCACGGCAAAGGGTTGCACTCGGGCGGCAATGTGGCCGTGCTCAAGACGCGCGTGCGAGCATTCCTCAGACAGCAGCACGTGGTGCTGGCCTACACGGATGCTCCTCGCACAGATGGCGGCGGCGGCGCGGTGTATGTGTTGCTGCGGAAGTAGCGCGGTCACCGCGGGCCGTAATGTGGCGGCGGGCTGTTCAATTCGAGCGCACCGAGATCGGGGGCACGACCGGCGAATCCCTCGGTGATGTTGGGCAGCGACGTGCCGGCATCAACAGCGGCCGAGCCGGCGCGCAAGCCGAAGTCGAGCCCGTCCATCTTGTAGACCTTCTGCACCGTGGCGCGATCCAGGGCGCTGAGCGGCGGCACCTTCACGAACACGTCGTAGTCCACCAGCACGCTGCGCCGATCCTGCCCGGTGGCCTGCGCATACGCCGTCAGCGTTGGGAACTGCCGCGTCTCGAGCGATCGACCACCGCCCTGCGCCGCCGTGGTCGTCAGGCTGGTGTAGTCAGCCGGCTTCTCCGCTGACGGTGAGTTCCAGGCGAACGAAAACGGTGCACCGGGATTCGGTCTGAAGCCGTTGAAATCAGACGACGAGTAGTTGGTGAGCGTGTTGATGGCAAACAGCGCCGGCGACGACTGCTCGCCGAGCACCAGGTTGTTCCTGAAGTGGACGTTCGACCCTGACGCCAGCGCAATCTCAGACAGGATTGTGTTGTTGTAGAAGAACACACCGGCCGAGCCACCAGTGAGCCGCACCGCCCCACCTGGCAGGTGGTAGGCAATGTTGCGAATCCAGTAGGTGGGGCCGCCGAACGACGGCTGATTGCAGAACGCGTGCGACGCCGAATTCAGCATCATGTTCCGCATCACGCGGATGTTGTGCAGCCCGCCGTCGATCTCGAACGGGTTGTCGTGAAAGTTGGTCATGAAGTTGTTGTAGAAGTCGATGGCGACCGGGCGCAGGTGCCACGACTCCCGCGGCGGATACGGGGGGCCGTCCTCAGCCGACGAGCCGTCGGGGTTTCCGTACGTCTCAATGTCGATGCCGTCGTGGAAGTTCGCCACGTAGTTGTAGGCGACGACATGGCCCGGACCGTAGATTTTGACAGCCACGTACGAAGACATGGGCGGCGGAAACTTCTGACCGTCGACGCCGTTGAACGGTTCCCAGATCGCGCCTGACCAGCCGATCACATGGTCCGGATCGTCGCGGCCAATGAAGACGTTGTCGGCGATATAGAAGTTGCTCGAACCCGAATAGTTGGTCCACACCCCCGCACCCACGTTTTCGAAGCGCGAATGCTTCACCGACAGTCCCTTGGCGCCGATCAGGAACTGCGTGCCGGCGAGGATGCCGTACTCGGTGTTGCGGAAGGTGATCCCCTCGACGTAGGTGTAGTCGGCCGCGCGCACATCGAAGAGCGCGTAGTTGCCAGCGCCGTCAAACACCACCTCGCCGTCGCCAGCGGCCTTGATCGCGATCGGCTTTTCGGCGGTGCCATCGGCCGTGAAGTAATAGGTGCCATCGAGCGGCTGCGTGCTGTTCACCGTGGGGTTGGTCGTGTATTCGTAGCGGTTGTACTTGTAGAGTCCCGCGTGCACCAGGATCGTGTCTCCCGCCTTCACGCGGGGCCGGCCGATGGTCGCGTAGTCGGTCCCCGAGCACGAGAGGTTGTAGGCGCACATCAGCCCTTCGAACGCCGGCTGCTGCTTCTCGCCCTTGAACCCGTGCGGATACACGTGAAACGTGCGTCCCTCGCGCGACGGCATCGGCTCCGGACGCGTCCGCACGGTCACCGTCTTGCGCGCGTCCCCGCTCACGCCGTCAGTGTCGGTCAGCACGAACTGCGCCTCGTAACTGGTGTCCGGCTCGAGGTCGAGGATGCTGCCGGCGAACATGTTCGGCACGGTGACGTCGATCTGCCGCCCCGACCGAACGCGCTCGCCCTGCAGTCGCACCAGCGGCAGCGCCTGCCGCCACGCCGACTCGCCGGCCTTCCGATACTGCACGGCGACTGACGCCGTCCGGTTGGCGTCGCCCTCGATCAGCCATTCGAAGCCGAGATTGATGAGTGTCGGCGGATCGATGACCAACTCCCCTGCCACGACCGCGTTGCCAACCTGGGCTGATTGGGCACCAAGCGGCGCTCCAAGGTGAACCGCGGCGGCAAGAACAGTGACAAGGGCGATACAACACGCGACGGTGCATTTCATGCGCGCGATTCTATCGGCGATTTGGCGTCCCTTTGAGAGAAAGTCGCCCGACCTCGGCGTCACCGCGGCTGTCGCAGTATGATGGCGCGGTTTTGTCGACCGTCTTAGCAGGAGGCATCAACATGCGCGTGCGCGCGGCATTCATCCATTCCCGTTCCGCTCTGATCGTCCGGGCTCTCGCCCTCGTGTGTGTACTGCTGCCGGTCACGCGAGCGGCAGCCGTCGAAGTCGCGGTGAAGCCCGACCTCGTCTACGGCCACAAAGACGGCCTGGCCATGACGCTCGACGTGCTCACGCCGAAACGCGGCGCCAACGGCGCGGCGATTCTCTACATGGTGAGCGGCGGCTGGGTCTCGCGCTGGACGCCACCGGCGCAGACAGCCGGTCGCTTTCAATTCCTCCTCGACAAAGGCTTCACGGTCGTCGTCATTCGGCACGGCAGCAGCCCGCGCTATCACGTGCCGGATGCGGTGAGCGATGTCCGTCGCGCCGTGCGCTACGTGCGCTACCACGCGAAGGAATGGGGCGTCGATGCGAACCGGCTCGGCGTCCACGGCGGCAGTGCCGGCGGACATCTGTCGCTGATGCTCGGCCTTGCCCCCGATGCCGGCGACCCGGCGGACGAGGAGCCGTTCATGCACGAGAGCGACAAGGTAGCGTCGGTCGTGGCCTACTACCCGCCCGTCGATCTTCGTACGTGGGCCCGCGGCGTCATGCTGGCCAGCGAAGGGCAGCGCTTCCCGGCGCTGAACTTCGAAAAAGAGAAGGCGGC
Organism: uncultured Acidobacteriota bacterium; assembly: GCA_902826465.1. Classification (GTDB taxonomy): domain Bacteria; phylum Acidobacteriota; class Vicinamibacteria; order Vicinamibacterales; family CAVVIG01; genus CADEEX01. Next base: position 21,740 of record CADEEX010000003.1, on the reverse strand, counting down.
CGCCATCTCCCCCATCCTGTTCGTGACGCCAGACGATCCACCGACACTCCTGATTCACGGCGACAAAGACACCACCGTGCCGATTGAACACAGCCAGCGGATGATCAAGGCGCTCAAGGAGAGCAGCATCACGTCAGACTTCGTCACCATCCCTGGCGCCGGTCACGGATTTCGCGACGCCGACCTGACCAAGGCCCAGGGGCTGTTGCTAGCCTGGTTCGAGAAAACGCTCGGCAAGAAATAGCGCGACCACTTACGGCGGGAAGCCGAACGACAGTTTCACGGCGGCGTACTCCGGATGGACCTGACTATCAGCCGTCCTGATCACGAGTGGCGGCTCGACCCACGTGCGCTGTCGCATGTTTTCAGGTAAGTCGGACGCGCGCATCATCGCGAAGAGGGCGACGAGTGGCGCGTCGCCCTCGCGAAACACCACCGGCCGACGCCGTACGATCACGGCTCCGGCATCCGCCGCGGCCTGCTCCGCTCTCGCCAGCTGATTCTCCGGGAAGACACAGGCGAACAGCCCTCCAAGTGCGAGGTGCGCGACCGCTACACGGACGTAGTCGCTGATATCGCCCCTCACCTCGAACCGGCATTGCACCTTCTGCGGATGGTCGCCTTCGACGCCGGTGCCAAGCGGGAAGTACGGCGGGCTGCCGAGGACCAGATCGAAACGCTCGTCGGCACCGAGCGCCTGAGGATCGCGGAAGTCGCCGTGGCGGATCTCGTAGCGCGCGGCGAGACCGTTGTAGACCGCTGACTTTCGGGCCAGGCGCACGCTCTCGTCCTGCGCCTCAATCGTCACGAACCTCGCACCCGGCAGACGCCACGCCGCCACCATGCCGACCGACCCGATACCAGAACCGAGGTCGAGCACGGTCGATGCCGTCGGCGCCCACGAACTGCCGTACCACGCCGTCAGGACATCGTCGGTCGAGAATCGATGCCCGTCGCGCAGCTGGAACAGGCGAAAGTGCCCGCTGATGGCGTCGAGTGATTCGTCGGGTGGCACGTCGGGCCGCGCCTCTGCGCCAGGCGGCACCGGGCCCGGCTTCGCCCATCCACGGAAGTGCGTCATATAATCCGCGCACCATGCGCGTATCTCGTCACCTGCTTCACACCTGTGCTCCGATGATCCTTGTGGCCGGCCTGGCCAGCGTGAGCCAGCCACTCATCGCGGCGCCTGGCGACGCTGGAGTGACTCCCGGCGAGTTCGTGATCGAGCACCCGACGCTCATCAACCTGGGGTTCGAGTGGCACATCGACGGCGATGCCAATCGTAACGCGCGGGTGGACGTGTCGTATCGGAAGCCTGGCGACGCCACGTGGCGCACGGCGTTACCACTGGTGCGATCGCAGGGCGAGCAGGTCTTCCAACGCAACGTCTTCAACCTGGTGTCGCCGAACATGTTCGCCGGCAGCATCCTCGACCTCGAACCGGGTACCGCCTACGAAGCGCGCTTCGTACTCACCGACCCGGACGGCATCACCGGTCCCGCCGCAAACGCCACGAAGGTGGTGACCGTGCGTACGCGTCCTGAACCCGTGCCCGCGACGGGCGGCAAGGTGTACCACGTCTACCCGACCAAGTGGCTTGGCCCGAAGACCGAGCCGGCCTTCGAGGGGATCATGTGCGCCTACAACTACTACTGCGGCGCCGGCGACACCGCGCCGGGCGGGCGGCCCCGCGTCAAGCCGGGTGACACGCTCCTCGTCCACACCGGCACCTACGCCTACCACTACGAGTTCTACGCCAACCAGACCACCATCAACGCCACCACCACCTTCGAAGGCACCTATTACCTCACGGCTGACGGCACCGCCGAGCGACCGATTGTGATCAAGGCGGCCGGCGACGGCGAGGTGATCATCGACGGCCGCGGCAACTTCAACCTGTTCAACGTGAAGGCGGCCGATTACAACTACTTCGAAGGCATCACGTTCAAGAACACCGACATTGCGATCTGGGCCGGCACGCAGTTCATCGCCGGCTCGAAGGGGCTCACCGTCAAGCGCTGCACCTTCGACCAGGTCGGCATGGGCGTGTTCTCGAACTACTCTGGCTCGAGCGACTTCTACATCGCCGACAGCATCTTCCTCGGTCGTAACGACTCGAAGCACCTCACTGGCTGGAACGGTCCGTTCTGGCAGCAGTTCGAGAACGTTGAGGGGCAGGAGTATCCGCCGGTGATGAAGTCGTACACCGCCATTCGCCTCTACGGTCCCGGCCACGTCGTCGCTTTCAACTATGTGGCCGACTTCCACGACGGCATCGACACCGAGATGTACGGCATGCCGGACGGTTCACATCCGATCGACGGTCCGACCTATCCGCCGAAGGAGTTCTGGGACCGCCGTCCGACCGCGATCGATATCTACAACAACTACATCACCAACGCGCACGACAACTCGATCGAGATGGACGGCAGCATGCACAACATCCGCATCATGCGGAACATGCTGATCAACTCCGCCTCGCATCCGATGAGCACGCAGCCGTCGGTCGGCGGCCCGTTCTATTTCATCCGCAACATCGTCTACCACGCACCCGGCGGATCGACGCGCGCCACCGCTGGCTCGCCCGGCGTGTTCTTCTACAACAACACCGTCACCACCGAAACGTCGGCCGGCTCGTCGGCCAATTCGCACTGGCGGAACAACCTGATGCTCGGGCAGAACGTCTCGGCGTCGGTGTTCACGGTGAACACGAACACGAACTACAGTTCGTCGGATTACAACGGCTTCCGCCCCAATGCCGGCACTGAGTCGTTCCAGTGGAATTCGCCGCCGGCCGCCATCGCGTCGATTCGCGCTGACGGCAGCAGCGCCGAGAAGATCGAGCAGCGGAAGTTCGCCACGCTCGAGGCCTACGCTCAGGCGACGAAGCAGGACCAGCACAGCGTGCTGGTCGACTACGACGTGTTCACGAAGGTGATGAAGCTCGACGCGAAGGATCTGGCCACCGTGCAGCGTCTCTACAAGGCGGAGGATCTCGACTTCAGGCTCAAGCCGGGTTCAGCGGCGGTGGACCGTGGTGTAGCGCTGCCGAATGTGACGGATGGATTCACCGGCCAGGCGCCAGACCTCGGTGCGCTGGAGGTGGGCCAGCCAGCACCGATCTACGGCCCACGACCGCGGTAAACGTCGTTCGTAGCGCGGGGCTTCAGAGACCACGTGGTGTCCGCCTTCAGGCGGACCACGTCGTCCGGCTGAAGCCGGACACGACGAAAGTCACGTCGGATGCGACGTCGCGATAGACGTCAGTGGCGAATGACGACGACGACCAGTTCCGAGAACAGGGCGATTGAGAGGAACATGCCGGCGGCAATGCGCGCCGTCACGTCAAGAATCGCCACCTTGTCGCGCCACGTGAGGTTCGAGGTATCCATGCGTGCTCCCTCCCCTGTACCTCGTATCGGCAGGGGCGTTCGAACCTTGACCCCCTGATGCATCCGCCATAGGTCATACTGCACGAAATCTGATGCAGTGGCCCCGAAGTGAACCGCACGCGCGCCCTCGGCACCGACTCAACCGAGCGAACCTCACCTGGCACAGGTGGCGACACCTCGGCCGCTGTGTGCTGGTGGCCTCCGCGTGCGCGCAACTACTATCAGCGCCAGCCGCCGTGCACGGCCAGAACGCCAGCCAGCCCCCCGCGCTCGTTTACGTCGTCGCCATCGACGGCATGATCGACCTCGGCCTCGCGCCCTACCTGAACCGCGTTCTCCACGAAGCGGAACAGGCGAAGGCCGCTGCGGTGGTCCTCGACATCAACACCTTCGGCGGACGCGTCGACGCCGCGGTGGCCATGCGCGACGCCATTATCCGCTCCCCCGTTCGCACCATCGCCTTCATCAACCCGCGCGCCATTTCCGCAGGCGCGCTGATCGCGCTCGCCACCCACACCATCGTCATGGCCGACGGCGGCACTATTGGCGCCGCCACCCCGGTGGTTGGCGGCACCGGACCGCCGCAAGCGGCAGATGAGAAGTCGCTGTCGTATGTGCGCAAGGAGTTCGCTGCCACGGCCGAGCAGCGCGGCCGTCCCACACTGATCGCCGAAGCCATGGTCGACGCCGACGTGGCGATCGACGGCCTGATCGAGAAGGGAAAACTGCTGACGCTGACCTCGTCGGAGGCGCTCGCGCACAAAGTGGCCGACCTGAGTGCGAACTCGCTCGAGGACGCACTCGCCAAGGCGGGACTGGGCGCGGTCACGATTGAGCGCCGCACCGAGAGCTGGGCCGAGACGCTCGTGCGCTTCCTCACCAATCCAGTAGTCAGTTCGCTCCTCATGACCATTGGCCTGCTGGCCGTGATGGTCGAGATCCGAACGCCAGGGTTCGCCCTGCCGGGTGTCCTCGGCATGACATTCCTCGGTCTCTTCTTCTGGGGGCACTGGATCGTCCAGCTGGCCGGCTGGGAGGAGCTGATGCTGATTGCCGTAGGACTGGCGCTTCTTGCCCTCGAGGTGCTGGTCGTTCCCGGCTTCGGTGTCACGGGGCTGGCAGGCATTGTTGCGCTCATTGCCGGACTGGCGCTGACACTGGTCGGCGCCGGCGCCACGGGCGCCATCATCATCAGCGCGCTCGGGCAGGTGGCGATCTCGATTCTGATCGCGCTCGGTCTCGGCGTGGTGATCCTGCGATACCTGCCGTCGTTGCCGTTTGGTCAGCAACTGGTGCTCGACACGAATATGAAGGCGACGCTCGGCTATGCCTCGGCGCCGCCGAGCGATCAGCAGTGGGTCGGCCGCACCGGCATCGCGCACTCCCCTCTGCGGCCGGCCGGAATCGCCGACATGGACGGCACGCGTGTCGATGTGGTGTCCGATGGAGGTTTCATCGACGCGGGCACCGCCATAGAAGTGACACGAGTGGACGGTAACCGGGTGGTCGTTCGCGAGCACCTTCGTCACACGAAGAATGGATAACCATCATGAATGAATTCGATCCGGCGGCGTTTGGCGCGCTCGGCCTGCTCGTCGTGGCCGTGCTGCTCCTCATGTTCGTCCTGTACTTCGTACCGGTACCGCTGTGGATTGCCGCGTGGTCGTCGGGCGCCTACGTCGGACTGTTGACCCTTGTCGGTATGCGCTTGCGCCGCGTACCGCCGGCCACCATCGTCAACGCCCGCATCAGCTCCGTCAAGGCTGGACTGGAGGGGATTTCGATCAACGATCTTGAAGCCCACTATCTTGCCGGCGGCAACGTCGTGCGGGTCGTGAACGCGCTCATCTCTGCCGACAAGGCGAATATCCAGATGCCGTTCAAGCGGGCGGCGGCGATCGACCTCGCTGGTCGCGACGTGCTCGAAGCCGTCAAGATGTCGGTGATCCCGAAGGTGATCGAAACGTCGCGCATCGCCGCGGTGGCCAAAGACGGTATTCAGCTGATTGCCGTCTCGCGCGTCACGGTGCGTACCAACCTCGATCGCCTCGTCGGCGGCGCCGGCGAGGAAACGATCATTGCGCGCGTCGGCGAAGGCATGGTCAGCACCATCGGCTCTGCGGCGTCGCACAAGGACGTGCTCGAGAATCCCGACCACATCTCGAAGAACATCCTGGCGCGCGGCCTCGATGCCGGCACGGCCTACGAGATTCTGTCGATCGACATTGCCGACGTCGACGTCGGCGAGAACATTGGCGCCAAGCTGCAGATCGATCAGGCCAACGCTGACAAGCAGATTGCCCAGGCCAAGGCCGAAGAGCGACGCGCGATGGCGGTCGCGCACGAACAGGAGATGCGCGCCCGCGTCGTCGAGGCCGAAGCGGAAGTGCCCCGCGCCATGGCCGAAGCGTTCCGCAATGGGACGCTCGGCGTCATGGACTACTACCGGATGCAGAACATCCAGGCCGATTCGTCGATGCGCGAATCGATTGCCGACCGGGGCGAAGACCAGGGCCCGAAACCGATGGGACGCTGAGCAGACGATGAAAGGCAGGGAACGGGGGGCCACCGATGTCGCTTGAGCAGCTGCTGTTCATCGCGTTCCTGGTGGTGGTGCCGTTGCTGGAGTTCGTGGTCCGGCGAGCGCGGGAAGCCGGTACGCCGGAGAAACGCCGGCCTCCGGTGCCACGGCCGATTGGGAGAGCACCAGGAGCGACCCAGCGGTCACCCGCGCCCAGACGGAGAGATCCGTCTGTACAGACGGCGGCACTTCCGCCAGCCACGCCGACGATACCGCCGGAACCGGTGCCGGCTCCTCGCCTCGGCGCACAGCTCCCGATCACCCTCGAAGGGAAATCGCTGGAAGTCCTGGGAGACGAAATCGGCGCGCGCGCCAGTGTTCCGCCGCTGGCGAGTGGCGCCTCTCGCCCGACCCGACCTTTGCGACGACGGCGCTCGGCGATCGGGTCACCGGAGGAACTGCGTCGCGCGATCGTGATCGCGATCGTGCTCGGTCCCTGCAAGGCGGCCGACACGATGCCGGGCCGCAGCGACGTGCTGCGGATCTGACCACTAGCGCCACACGGCGAGCAAAGCGCCCATCATCGGGAGCGCCACGAAGTTATAGCCAACGTTGATCGCCAGCAGCGCCGGCGGCCTATCTTCGTACGCCCAGAGCGGTGCCGCGGTCGTCGCGATGAATCCCAGACAGACCCAGAAGCCGGCACCCGCGCCGTTGGCCCAGTCGTTGATGCGCGAGGCGCCGATGATGTTGGCGAGCGCAAAAGCCATGATCAGCGACGTGATGGCGTCGACCGCGATGCCACGACCAAGGCGGGCGCCCAGCGTCGCATTGGACACGCCGGTCAGCGCCTGCCATCGACGAACGAAGAGCAGCGGCGAGTACCAGAGGGCGCCGAGCATCATGCGGATGATCACCGCCACCAGCACGGCCAGGTAACTGATCGAAATGGGTTCCATGGAGGTCCAGTTCATGCCGCCGGCCAGCCGACGTCGCGCTTGAGCGACGCGACCGACGGGAGCGGGTGGCGGGCCTTGTGTCGGTGGCGCGTGAGGCCGAAATCCGGGTAACCCACCGCGGTATAGAACAGACCGGAATCCGCGGCCAGTGGATTCTTCATCTGGCGCGCGTCGAGCAGCGCCTCGGCGACGGTGCGCCCTTTCAACAGGCGTTCGTAGAAATCGACCATCAATTCGGCGGCGGGCAGATCGGTGACGGTGCCGAACGCACCGACAAACGACGACACACCGCAGCGCATCGCAGCATCGGCAAAGCCGCGCGGCCCCTCGGCGTGATACAAGCGTTCGCTCGTCGGTGTCCCCACCAGATCGCGCGTGCGCGCGTCCACTTCGCTGATCACAAACGCGGTGTAGTGCGTATCGAGCACCAGCAGCGCCGGTGGACTGCGCGTCAGCAGCGGCGCCAGTTCCGAGCCGAGAATGATGCGGTCCCAGGTATAGAAGTAGGCTTCGCGATCATCGAACCACGCGTGGCCCGCGAAATGGATGATGTCGTACTGGCCGCGCTCGATCTCGTCCATCACCCGTGCGTGCACCGCCTGTTCCCTCGACAGGCAGGTGACTGTGGCCCCCACCCGCGTCTCGAGCAACCGCGCAATGACCCTCGCCTCGAGATCGGCGTAGAACAACTGTGGCATCCCCTGGCCTTCCGCAGCGTCGCCGGCATCGCCCAGCACGAGCGCCCGCAGTGGCGCCCCCGGCTGACGGCGACCACGGGCCTGGTGGCTGACACCGACGGGCCGTCGCACGCACGGACGCTTCATCGCCAGCTCCTGCCCGCCGGCATCGAGCCATTCCCACGGAATCCGCGTCGCCTGCGTCGAGCAGGCGAGTTCCAGCGTCTGTCCGGCCGGCAGATGGCTCAAGCGGCGCTGCAGGTCGTCTGGCAGTGACGCCGCCAGCGCCTTTCCTATACGCTGGACCAGCGCCCGCGGCGAGTGTCCGCGTCCCGCTTGCTGATCGGCGTTCCGTAGCCAGGTGCCGATCGCGTGCGTATCCGGATGACGTCCGGATCCGATCCACGGTTTGCCGCCATCCGCATCGGTCAGTTCGTAGATCACGCGGCTGCCATCGCTGTCGATGCGCAGTGTCGCGACACGGCTCGACCGATCCGTGCGCACGCGCTTCGTTGCCAGCAGCGATCGCGGTGCCGATTCTTCTGCAAGCCTGCCCAGAAATCTCCCGACGGCATCGTGCTGCCCGTCGGGGTACGACAGCACCTGCAGCTTGGCGGTCTGCCACAGCAAATCCGCTTCGGCCGGCCCGACGCCGCTGAGCAACGCATAGCGCGGCGGCACATGTCCGTTGAAGACCGTGAGCTGATTGTCGAGGAGCAGCCGGAAATTGACGTCGTTCAGCGAGTAGCCGACAAAGAGCACCGCGTGCGTCAGCAGAATGCCGCCGAGCACCGCCTGAAACGCCGGCGTGGCGTGAATGATCCGGCGGTAGTCGTCGGCTGTGAACACCATCGTCTCTGGCCGGGCGGCGTCGCCATGCGCCTTCAGGATGAAGAACGCCTCGTCCAGCAACAGCGTTCCCTGCTGCCCCAGCTCGGCGCCGGTCGGCGTTCTCGGTACGAAGCCGGCGTACCTGGCGTACGCGTCCTCCAGCAGCGTGTCGAAGTTCGTCGTCACCACGCACGAATACGGGGTGCGGACGATGTCGACATGCGTCGAGGGCAATTCCGCCGTCGTCGTGAGCGCCTCTCGAACGATGGCGTGAAAACGCTCACGGCCGAGCCGCGTGCGGCAATGTTCGGCCAGCTCGGTGTAACGGCGCTGCGTCGTGAGTCTTGCCAGCTCCGCGCGGTCGGCCGAGTCCTGATACACGGTGTCGAGCACGTGCAGCAGCTCCTGCAGATCGAACGAACCGCCGCGAACACGGCGGACGCCATCGCACAAGCGACGAAACGACGCGTCACCCAGCGCTCGACGCACCGCCGCCACGCGCGGCTCCTTGAGTGCCGATCGCACGGGAGATTCGAAGTCGATCGGTGTCGAAAAGAGTGCGGGATCGACCGCCCACGGTGTGGCGCGATCGATCAGTTGCTGCATCAACGCACCCCACGTCGGCAGCCCTGCAGGCGCTGAGAGCCCTGCCCCGACAAACAGTGCGCAGCGTCCCGCCTTGACGTGACGGGCCAACGCCGACAGTTCGGCCAGATCGGCCGGGGCCGGATTGCGCGGGGGCGAATAGGTCAGGGTGTCGGTCGCGCGCACCGGCGCCAGTGTAACGGATGCGAACGTCGCTACTGCGGGTTAGCGGCGCGGGCCGCGTCCTCGTCGTGCGCGCTGACGCCCGTGCTCAGGCCGATGCCACGTCCACGGTTGATCGGCTGATACGGCCGAGTGGCGGCCACCTTCTCGTTGAGCACGGTACCAAGCCCCGGCCGATCGGGAAGCTCACAGAATCCGTTCTTGATGACGGGCACCATGCCCTCGTGCAGGTCCAGGTCGAACTGCCCGGTATAGACACGCGTTTCCTGCACGTAGAAGTTCGGCGTCGCCGCGTCGAAGTGGAAATTGGCGAGCGCGCCCGCCGGCCCGTGCGGGCCATGCGGCGCCATGCGGATACGGTTCGCTTCGGCGATGGCCGCAATCTTCCGCGCTTCGGTAATGCCACCACAGGCACAGAGATCAGGCTGCGCGAAATCGATCAGGTGCCTGGACAGATACGGATTGAAGGCAAACTTGGTGGTGAGCCGTTCGCCGGTCGCGATCGGCGTCGTCGTATGCGCCCGCAGGTGCACCCAGTCTTCGATGTCGTCCATCTGAATCGGCTCTTCGACGAAGAGCAGATTGCACTCCTCGACGCCGCGCAGGTACTGCAGCGCATCAGACGTCGGCAGCCGTCCAGCACCGTGAATCGCGATCTCATGCTTGGGCCCCGCCGCCAGACGCATGGCCTTGGTGTACGCAATCATCTCGGTGATCGAGCCGCGCGGCCACTGCACACGGCTCGCGGTATACCCGTCGGCCTTGGTCTTCGCCCACGATTCAGGTGTGACGCCGCCAGTGCCGCCGTAGACGCGAATCCTGTCGTGGATCGGCCCACCGAGCAGCTTGTAGATCGGCTGACCGAGCGCCTGCCCCAGGATGTCCCACAGCGCAATGTCGACCGCGCTCAACGCCGCGGTCAGCGGACCGCCACGCCACCGCGGCCCTTCGTAGAGGTCTTCCCAGATCGCCTCGATCTGCGTCGGATCGCGACCAATCAGCACCGGCGTGAACTCGTTGATTGCGGCAGCGGTGGACATCTCCTTGCTGCTCTGCGTCGCCAGGCCCAGGCCGACCAGCCCTTGATTCGTGTACACCTTCACGAAGATGCCAGCACCCGGGGAGACGGTGGGTGCGACGAGGAATGTCTTCAGACCGGTGATCGTCAGATTGAGCGGCCTGGCCTTCTCGCGCGCCTGCGCGAGCAGACCTTCTGGCGAGAACAGGGGGGCCAGCGACGCGCCGGCAGCCGAGGCCAGGAACCGCGTCATCCACTCGCGACGTGACAGCTTCATGCAGGAACTCCAGAGCCGCTAGGCTCGTTCGGCGGTCGCCAGATCGACGCTGTGCTCTCTCACATAACGCATGGTCGATTCCTTCGACACGCGGCTCAAGTCGATCGCTAGCGCCGGGGTCCATAGGTGGGCAACGGCTGTCCCAGCTCGAATGCGCCGAGATCGGGCGCGCGCCCGGTGAAGCCATCGGTGATGCCCGGCAGCGCGAGGCCCTTGTCGATCGCCGACGCTTGCGGCTTCAGACGGAAATCGAGCGTCCTGAAGTCGTGGAGCCGCTGAACGGTGCGCAGGTCCTTCGCGTCGAGCTTGGGCACGTTGACGAAAATGTCGTAGTCGACGCTGACACTGTGCTGATCCTGTCCAGTGGCGGTGGAGTAGGCGGCGAGCGTCGGAAACTGCCGTAGCTGCAGCGATTCTCGCGTGCCATCACCCACCAGCGTCGGAGGCGCGGGCGAATTCCACACGAACGACGACGCCGCGCCTGGGTTGGGACGAAAGCCGTTGTAGTCGGATGAACTGTAGGCGGTGTTGGTGGTGACGTTGAAGATCGCCGGCGCCGCGTTCTCGCCAAGCATCAGGTTGTTGCGCCAGTGCACATTCGCCGCCGATCCAGCAGCGGTCTCGGTGACGATCGTGTTGTTGTAGAACACCACACCGGCAGAGCCGCTCGTCAGTCGGCTCGAGCCGCCCGGCGCATGATAGACGACGTTACGGATCCAGTAGGCCGGCCCGCCACCCACGGGCTGATTGCACATCGGGTGCGACGCCGAGTTCATCATCACATTCCGCATCACCCGGATGTTGTGCAATCCGCCGTCGATCTCGAAGGCGTTGTCGTGAAAGTTGGTCAAGTAGTTGTTGTAGAAATCGATCGCAACCGGCCGCAGATCCCAGTACTCACGCGGCGGGTAGTCCGGACCTTCAACGGCACTCGACCCGTCGGGATTGCCGTACGTTTCGATGTCGATGCCGTCGTGGAAGTCAGCGATGTAATTGAACGCGACGACATGACCAGGACCGTAGAGGCGAATGGCCGTGTACGACGCCATCACTGGCGGAAAGGTCTGCCCTTCGATGCCGGCAAACTGCCGCCAGAAGTCGCCGTTCCAGCCGATCAGCTTCTGCGAGTCGTTCTTGCCGAGAAACGTGCTGTCGGCAATGTAGAAGTCGCTCGAGCCGGAGTAATTGGTGAAGACACCCAGCCCCACCTGCTCGAAGCGACAGTGTTTCACCGTCAGCCCTTTCGACCCGGCAATGAACTGTGTGCCGGCCCAGATCGCGATGCCGGTGTTGCGGAAGGTGATGTCTTCGAAATAGTTGTAGTCGGCGGCTTTGGTGTTGAACAGATTGAAGTTGCCACGACCATCGAGCACCACTTCACCGTCGCCTGCGCCCCTGATGACGATAGGCTTTTCAGCGGTGCCGTCGGCGGTCAGGTAATGGGTGCCCTCATAAGTCGTCGTCGTGTTGACGCGACGATCGTTGCCATAGAACTCGTAGTGCCAGGCATAGACACCGGCGTGCACCAGCACGGTGTCACCGGGCCGTACACGCGGACGCCCGGCAGGCGAGGCGTCACCCGCACCACAGTGGTAGTTGTAGGCGCACATGATCCCTTCGAAATTGGGCTGCTCCTTCGGGCCGGTCCAGCTCAGGGGATAGACGTGGTAGACCTTTCCGCCAGCGGCCGGCATCGGTTCGGGACGGGTCCTGACCGTGACCACCTTCGTGGCGTCCGCGGCCGGTCCGGTCACGCCGTCGGGATCGGTGAGCACGAAGCGCGCCTCGTACGCGGTACCGGGTTCGAGGTCGAGCACGCTGCCCGCAAACATGTTCGGGGGCACCAAGTTCCAGACGTTCGGCTGCGCGATGCGCTCACCCTGCACGCGCATCAGCGGCAGTGCGGTCGTCCAGGCGGAATCGCCGACCTTGCGGAACGTCACGGCCACCGAGGCGTTACGGTTGGCATCGCCGTCAATCAGCCACTCAAAGCCGAGGTTGATCAGCGTCGGATGATCGACGATCAGTTCGCCGGGCCTAACGCTGAAATCTGCTGGCGCCGCTGTGCCCGGCGCCACACCTGCTCCCGCGATGAGCACGACGCCAACGCACGCCACCCGCAATGTCCGTCGAATCATGGTGTCCTCTGGCGGCGGCGCCACGCCCGTTGTCAATCGACAGCCGACGCGTCACCGCTGTCGTTCGCAGCGCGCACCTCTGTCCAATCTGCTGCGCCGGCACTCTATCGGCGGCCACCACGATCGTCAAGCACCGGATTGATGCCCAGGCGACCTCGAGACCGTAGGGAAGCGGTCGCCAACGCCCGGTGCAACGCCATGACGATCGAGCAGTAAAATGTCAGCGCTATGTTGAGAGTCACTCTGGCCACCGGACTATTGCTGGTGGCGTTTGCCATGGTCGGATGTGAGACACCTCCGCAATCCGAACCCGCGACTCCCGGTGCCGTGCAACCGGCGGAACCCACTGACGTCGTGTCGTCCGATCCGCGGGTCCAGTATTTTCACGACCAGCTGATCGCCAACGGCGAGGACCTGCAGTCGGATTTCGGCGGCCACCTCACGACCCTTGGCTTGAGCCCGAGGGATCTGCAGCAGGACGACCCGAAACACGCCTACGACGAGGTGGTCGAGAAAGTGCGACGGGTGGACGATGTGGCGCTGCGTCGGGAAATGACCCAGGCGTTCTTCAACGTCGCCACCCTGCCATGAGCCCGCGTCCCGGCCATCGCGTGCATCAGACCATGGTGCTACCATGTGCTACATGCGGGACACAAAGGTCGGGGTGCGCGAGCTGCGCCAGAACCTCAGCGTGCATCTGGCCCGGGTCATCGCCGGCGAAACGCTCGAAGTGACCGACCGCGGGCACTCGGTCGCCGTGCTGGCGCCGCTGGTGCGCAACGAATCCAGTCTGGCACGTCTCAAGCGCGAGGGGCGATTGGTCCCGGCAACCACCGACTTGCTGGACGGACGCCGCAGGCGAGGCCCGGCGCCTGGAACCATCGCCCGAGCACTGCAGCGCGAGCGCGACGACCGCAACGTGTGACCGGCGCCGCCGCCAGCACCGTCGTCTACCTCGACTCCTCGGCGCTGCTCAAGCTGGTCTTCGAGGAGACCGAAACGGCGGCGCTCGCCGCCTTTCTCGTCGACTGGCCCCATCGCGTGTCGAGTACCCTCGCCCGCATCGAAGTCACGCGTATCGTCGCCCGCGTCCAGGATGCGGCAGCCGAGCGCGAGGCCCAGCGTGTCCTGCGAGGCGTCCACATGGTGCGCATGGACGACGACGTGGTGCTGCGGGCGGCCGACATCAGCCCGGTCGGCCTCCGCTCGCTCGATGCGGTTCATCTTGCCACCGCCGAGATGTTCGGGTCGGATCTCGCAGGCATCGTCGCCTACGATCGGCGATTGGCGGCCGCTGCAGAGGCGCATGGCCTCACCGTCTGGTCGCCTCGCTGAGGCGCGCCGGACGACGACTCGCCGCATACAATCAGCCTCGATGTCGTTCGGATCGTCCCGTCTCCTCACACCCGCCCTCGAGCACCAGCTCGTCGAAGTGCGCCGCCTGCTGGCCGACCTGCGCGACACGCTCGTGCCACTGCCGGCGAGCCCATCGGATCTCGGGACGCATGCTGACGCCATGCGGCAGCTCGACGAGCTGTTCATGATCGTCGTCGCCGGCGAGTTCAACGCCGGCAAGAGCGCGCTCGTGAACGCGCTGCTCGGCACGCGCGTGTTCGAAGAGGGCGTCACACCGACCACGGCGCGCATCCAGCTGGTGCGGCACGGCGCCGAGACCACCACGGCTGACGATGGGCGCGGCATTGTGGTGACTGCGCCGGTCGAGTTGCTGCGCGACCTGCAGATTGTGGATACGCCTGGCACCAACGCCATTCAACGGGAACACGAGCGGCTGACGCGCGACTTCCTGCCCCGCGCCGACCTGGTGCTGTTTGTCACCTCCGCCGACCGCCCGTTCACCGAATCCGAGCGCACGTTCCTCGACACCATCCGCGAGTGGGGCAAGAAGATTGTCATCCTCGTCAACAAGGTCGACATTTTCGACAACGACGCCGACCTCGCCCAGGTGCTGACGTTCGTGCGGGCGGCCGCACGCGAACTGCTGCAGGTCGACCCCGAGCTGTTCGCGGTCAGTGCGCGACAGGCGTGGCGCGCCAAGCATGGCAGCCCGGAGCAATGGACTGCCAGCGGCTTCGACCGGCTCGAAACGTTCCTGCACGACACGCTCGACGACACGGCACGATCGCGGTTGAAGCTGTCCAGTCCGATTGGCGTCGGCGAATCGCTGGCACGTCGCTACGAGGCGTTGGCCGGCGAGCGCCTCGGTCTGCTGTCGTCAGACATCGAGGCACTCGACGAAACCACACGCCAGCTGGCGCTCTACGAAGAAGACCTCGAGCGCGGCTTTGGTCTGCGCATGTCGGTTGTCGAGAAGGTGCTGGGCGACATGGAATCGCGCGGCCATGCCTTCCTCGACGACACGTTGCGCATCGGCCGCGTCTTCGACCTCATGAATCGCCCGCGCATCCAGCAGGAGTTCGAAACACGCGTGATCGCCGATGCGCCAGCCCTCGTCGAGCGGCGCGTCACCGAGCTGATCGATTGGCTGGTCGATCAGGATCTGCGTCAATGGCAGGCGTTGTCAGTGCGGCTCGCTCAGCGCCGTCGGGAACATGGCGAACGCATCGTCGGCCACGATGACGCCGGTGGTTTTCAAAGCGATCGCACGGCGCTCATCGACTCGGTTGGCCGCGAGACCCAGCGCGTCGTCGAAACGTTCGATCGTCGCCGCGAGGCAGAGGCACTGGCCGATGGCGCGCGCACCGCGGTGGCCGCCACGGCGGCGATGGGCGCCAGCGCGCTTGGTCTTGGGGCGCTCGTCACCGTGCTGGCGACGACCGCGGCGGCGGATGTGAGCGGACTCCTCGCGGCAGGTGTCCTCGGCGCGGTGGGCATGTTGATTCTTCCAGCGAAGCGTCGGCGGGCGCGCGCCGACCTGCAGGCCAAGATCAGCGCGCTGCGTCAGCGCCTCGCCGACGCGCTGCACGGCGAATTTGCGATGGCGCGCGGACGCAGTGTGCGGCGGCTGTCGGACAGCATCGGTCCGTACAGCCGATTCGTCCGCGCCGAGCAGACGAGGTGGGCCGAGGTGCGCACGACACTGGCCGCATGGCGGGCGCAGGCGGCGGCACTGCTGTCGCGGCTATAGCGGCGCCCGCGTCGCAACCGCGAGGTCGGGCCAGTCAAACGACCGGTCTGCCAGGAAGGGCATCCGCCAGCGTGGACGCCTGGGCGGCGCATATCGCTCCACGGTCACCCACAGCATCGCGATGGTCATAGCGCCAAGATGGTGGCGTCCGACGAGCAGCACCAGCAGCATCGCCGGCCCGCACGTCGCCACGCAGGCGCTGCCGGTGGCGACACCATATCGCAGCGAGTCTCCGAGAGCCGGCATGCCGAATACGCGCAACGTCGGCGCTCGATGGCAGGCATTCAACCAGCGCTGTCGCGCCGGTGTGCAGTGCCACAGCGCCACAAGCACGGCCGCCAGAGCCACCCGCTCTGCACTCGCAGAGAACCACCCCGAGAGCAGCGCCAGCGGCACGCCCGCGAGCAGCCACACTCCCACGTAGCCGCAGATAAACGAGACGACCGTGACGTGCCGCAGACGACGAAGGCTGGCGCGCCATAGCCGTCCCACCTCGCGGACCAGCAGCGGCGGCGCCATCGCCACGATCATCACTACCCAGATCGTCGCGAAGCGGCTCCGCGAATGATCATGTCCATCATCCGCGAGCAACCAGGCGAGCGTAGTCCAGCCGACGGCACTGGTGATCAACAACGCCGGCCCCGGCGCGCGCAGCGCCACCGTCAGCAAGGCGCGCAGCCACATGTGCGTTACCGTTCGAGCTTGAAGACGCTCAGGCGCGCAATCGAGAAGTTCGCCGCCGCCACGGAGCTATTGGCCGGAACGAACCGGACGTCGAGCCCCGCAAGGTCGGCACCCGACAAGTGAAGGCCATCCACGATGTCGGTGATCTCGAACACCTGATTGATGCCGCTGCCCGCGTTCGGCCCGTCGGGATCGCTGGCCGCCGAGATGCCGAACAACGACACAACGCCGGCGCGTTGATCGCCGTGGTCCACTGGATCGGCGTCGGGTGGCAGGTTGATGTAGACGTGATAAATCGCGGCATCCGCGGTACCGCGCATCCCTTCCAGCTTCAGGAAGACGCGTGCCGGTTCCGCGACAGTTCCCGCGTCGGCGGCGGCCGCGCGCGTCAGGGTGCGGCGCAGTTGCTGGGTGGCCGGGGCGTCGAGGCGGACCGCGGCGCTGGTGTCGCCCGATACGCGCACGCTGCCGTCACTGGCACCGATGAGCTCGGGAGGCTGATGTGGACTCACGGTCGCGTCCTCGCTTTCCCGCATGCGGTCGCCAGCCGATCGTGCGCCCAGCCGGCTCATACGGCGCACCACACGTCGATCGACGACCGGTGGCGTCTCGTCTTCATAGCGATATTCGAGCGGCGGCGCGGTCGTGTCGAGCACGTCGCGCGCCGTGAAGGTCCACTCGCTCTGGTCGCTCCTCGGCATCACGAAGCTGCGGTCGGTCGGGCCGTCGAGCCAGCTGACCTGATCGGGGTTCTTGTGCCTCGTATCGCGCAGCCAGACGCTCCAGAGTCGATCGATGTTGGCGTGATGCAGCCAGAAGATCGGATCGAGCGCGGCCGTCATCGGCATCGACATCAATCCCAGGTTGCGCCAATCGTTGGGATTCCGGCCGGGGGCGCTGCCGCCAATCGCACCGTGCAGCACGTTGTGCGGAAGCGACTCGAGGCTGCCGTTCGTGGTTTGCGATTCGGGCCCGTGATGGAACAGCGTCACCGGACCGCCGAATCCTGGTGGAATGTCGTCTTCGCCGCCTTCGAACTCCGTGTCCTGCAGCGCATCGAGCGCCACGAGCCGCGGATCGATCTGCAGCGGACTCGTCCCGCTGCCGAACCGGCGATCGACGCGCAGCGGATTGGCTGTGCCGTCGGGAAGGGTGCGGGCCGCGAAGGCGTCAGGTAGCGTGCGCGCCGTGGGTTGCGTCGCATCGCTGTAGTTCCAGTACGGCAGCGCCCAGTCGTCGGGGCCGCCGGCCGAGACAATGGCATCGCGGACGATCTCCTCGAATGCCGCCAGATAGCCACGATGCCAGGGGAGGAAGTACCAGCTCTGATGCTGGCATTGGCTCCAGAAACGGCGCTGGATGGCGGCCGACGGCATCGACTCGTTCTCGGTGGTGACGCCGAACTCGCGCCAGACGACCGGATGGATGCCGTGCATCGCCGCCAGGAACTTCCAGCTGGTGGAACTGGTGAGCGGTCGTGACTGCAGTGTTCGTATGGCTCTGGCGTACCACAGCAGCGTGTCGTTCCACCCGGCGCCCAGCCCCCACACGTCCTGTCGTACGCGAGTCATGCCGTTACCCTCACATTCTGCAGATGAGCAGTTCGCGCTCGAAGACCAGTTCCTTTGGCAACGTCGAGTGCACGTCGATGAACAGTTCTTCCTGCCGGATCACTTCCTCGCGCCACGCCGCGCGATCGAACGACTGCAGCTTCTCGAACTGTTCCTCTGAAAAATCGAGACCAGTCCAATCGATGTCGGTGAAACGTGGCATCCACCCAATCGGTGTTTCGCGGGCGCGCCCTTCGCCACGAATGCGGTCGAACACCCACTTGAGCACGCGCATGTTCTCGCCGAAACCCGGCCAGACGAACTTGCCCTGTTCGTTTTTCCGGAACCAGTTCACGTGGAAGATGCGCGGCGTCTCGCTCAGGCTCCGCTGCATGTTGATCCAGTGACGGAAGTAGTCGCCCATGTTGTAACCGCAGAACGGCAGCATCGCCATGGGATCGCGCCGCACCTTGCCGACCGCGCCCGCCGCCGCCGCGGTCGTTTCCGATCCCATCGTCGCGCCAATGTACACGCCGCTCGACCAGTTGAAGGCCTGATAGATCAGCGGCATCGTGGTGGCCCTGCGCCCACCGAAGATGAAGCCGCTGATGAGCACCCCTTCCGGGTTCTCCCAGTCGGGATCCATCGTCGGACACTGGCTGGCCGGCGCGGTGAAGCGCGCGTTCGGATGCGCCGCCGTCACCCCTGATGTCTTCGCGATTTCGGGCGTCCATTCACGCCCCTGCCAGTCGATGGCGCGGGCCGGCGGTTCGTCGGTCATCCCCTCCCACCACACGCCACCATCGGGCGTGAGCGCCACGTTGGTGAAGATGGTGTTTCGCGTCAGCGTCTTCATTGCGTTGGGATTGCTCTTGTGGCCGGTGCCGGGTGCGACGCCAAAGAAACCAGCCTCGGGATTGATCGCGCGCAGGCGTCCCGTCTTGTCCGGCTTGATCCAGGCGATGTCGTCGCCCACGGTCCACACTTTCCAGCCCTGCTCCTGGAAGTGCGGCGGCGGAATGAGCATCGCAAAGTTGGTCTTGCCGCACGCACTCGGAAACGCGCCGGCCACGTACACTTTCTGCCCCTGCGGGTTCTCGATGCCGACGATGAGCATGTGCTCGGCCATCCATTGCTCGTCGCGGGCAATCACGGAGGCGATGCGCAGTGCGAAGCATTTCTTGCCAAGCAGCGCGTTGCCGCCGTAGCCGGAGCCGTAGCTCCAGATTTCCCGGCCTTCAGGGAAGTGAACGATGTACTTCTCCTTGTTGCAGGGCCACGGCACATCGTGTTGCCCAGGCGCCAGCGGTGCGCCGACCGAATGCACGCACGGCACCACGCGCTTGAAGTCGTGGTCGATCAGCTTGAACACCGCCTGACCAATCCTGGCCATGATCCGCATGTTGACGACAGCGTAGGGCGAGTCGGTGATCTGCACGCCGATCTGCGACATGGGCGAGCCAATCGGGCCCATGCTGAACGCCAGCACGTACATCGTGCGCCCCTGCATGCAGCCGTCGAACACGCGCTTCAGGGTCTTCCGCATGTCGAACGGATCGACCCAGTTGTTGGTCGGCCCCGCGGCTTCCTTCGACAGCGAGCAGATAAAGGTACGGTCCTCCACCCGGGCCACGTCGCTCGCGTCGCTGCGCGCCAGGTAGCACCCGGGCCACAGGTCGGCGTTGAGCCGGGTAAAGGTGCCCATGGCGACCATCTCGTCGCACAGCGCGTCGTACTCGTCCTGCGAGCCGTCTACCCAATGGACGCCGGCGGGCTTGCAGAGATCGGTCATCTTCGCGATCCACTGCAGCAGGTGCGGGTTCGTGCTCAGGGGTTCCGATACCAGACGCTTGGCCGTTACGCTCATAAGCTTCGTGTTTTACCACTTTAATGGTGCGAAAGGTGCTCGGGCGCACAGGGCTAGAGGGGCTTCGGTGCGGGGGGGCTTGGGTGCGCGACAGTGGACCTGTGCTATCCGTAGTTCGCGGCCGGATACAGCAGGTTGAGGGCGAACACGAACACCGGCTCGTAGATCACGTCGAACAGGCGCCACGCCGCGAGCATGCCGATCATGCCGAGCGTGCGGTTGTCGTGCAGCCACTGCACGTAGCGGGCGGCTGCCGGTTCAGGCATCAGCACCGCCACTCCGGCACTGCCGTCGAGCGGCGGCAGCGGAATCAGGTTCAGCGCGAACAGCACGAGGTTCATCGAGAAGAAGGCGCTCAGCACGAACGCCACACCGCGCCAGTGGTCCGCGAGCGGTGCGCTGACGACGACGCGACCGAAATTGGCGGAGGCTGGCGACTCGAAGACGCCCGCGAAGAGGCCGGCCTTGATCAGGAGGAATGCCGCGATCACCAGCAGCAGGTTCGCGCCCGGACCTGCCAACGCCATCCACGCGGCACGGCGGGGATGACGGAGCGCCCACTGAGGATCGTAGGGCGCGCTCGCGAACCCGAACGGCCACCCCGACACCAGCACAGACAATAGCGGCAGCACCACCATGCCGAACGGCTCGCGCTTGATGTGCGGCCGGGGATCCAGCGTCACCTGACCACCGTGATAGGCGGTCAGGTCACCACCCAGCTTCGCGGCCAGCGCATGCGCCGCCTCGTGCATCGTGGTCGACAGCAGAAACACGACGTAGTACACAAACCCTGACGCGAGATCGGGCATCCGGCGCTCCTCAGGCCAACTATACCGGTCGCAGACTCGCCGCTTGGAATCGCGCCCCACACCTGCGGACCTGCGGACCCGTGGACCCGTGGACCCGTGGACCCGCAACAGATTCTGTTGCGCAACGATGCGCGTCGCGCTACGCTGCACTCATGCCGGTCGCGATCATGCGCAAGGTCGAAGCCCTCACGGTCGATTTCCAGTCGGCAGCGAGGCTCGCCGACATGCTCGGTGTCAGCCGCTCGCAGGTCACGCGGTGGCTCCGCGGTGCCGGGCTCGATCCTTCCAACGCCGAGAAGGTCGAACTGCTCGAACTCGTCTGGTCGAACCTGCTGCGGCTCTACGATCGCGAAGCGGCCCTGGCGTGGCTGTTCGGCCTCAACCCCGCCCTCGGCGATCGCCGCCCCATCGACCTGATTCGCGCCGGTCGCACCGAAGAGCTGACGCGCGCCATTCGTGCCGAACGTTCGGACGCCTTCGCGTGATTCTGTATCGATGCTTCGCCTGGCAGGAGCGCGCCGACCACCACGAGCCTGACGGCCCGCTCTGGTTTCCGAAGATCTTCCAGGGCGAAGGACGCCACGATAACCCCGACATCTACGGTTGTCTCTATCTGGCCGACCGCCCGATCTCGGCCGTCGTCGAACAACTGGCGCGGTTTCGCGGCCAGCGACTCACGATGGCATTGCTCCACCGGCGCGAACGTCCGCTGGCACTGGCCACGCTGACGCTCGACGCTCGCGCAGAACTCGTCGACCTCGACGACCCGCAGGTCCTCGACCGGGAGAAGCTCCGTCCGTCGCAGGTCGCCACGCGCGACCGCAAGATGACGCAGCCTCAGGCGCGAACCCTGTACAAGCGGCACAGACAGCTGGCCGGGCTGCGCTGGTGGTCGACCTTTGAATCGCAGTGGACACACGTCACGCTGTTCGATCGTGCGAGCAGGCGGCTGAAGCTCGAATCGGTAGAGGCGCTGACGCTCGAGCATGCCGCAGTGCAGGACGCGGCGGACTTCTTCGCGATGCGGCGATAGACGCGGGGCTGAAGCCCCAAGCTACAACACCGCGGACCTGTGGACCTGTGGACCTGTGGACCCGTGGACCCGTGGACCCGTGGACCCGTGGACCCGTGGACCCGTGGACC
>CADEEX010000002.1:25823-54215 GCA_902826465.1 uncultured Acidobacteriota bacterium | reverse complement strand
GGGGCGGGTGGGTGCGCCCCTGCGAACGCCGCCGTGCCCAGCAGCGCGGCGGCGACAAACAAGAGTCGGGACATATCGCCATTCTGGATCGAGGCGCAGACCGTGCGGGATCGCTAAACCGCGCGCCGGCGCGGCCGATAGTCAGATCAGCATGTCCCGGCTCCCCGGCCCGGGACCTGGAGGGGTCGATGGGTCCGCTCGCCGAACTGATTGCGGCTGGACGTCAGCAGGTCCTCGAGTTCTTCGTCGCGGGCCTGCGCGATGTGTCGGAGACGTCCGTCAATCCGCAACAACTCTTCTACAACGCCAGCGTGCTGGCTCACCACGCACAGACCTCGACGGTGGCCGACGACGAGTGGCCGACTCCGGCGACGTTGTCGACGCTGCTCGATCACTTCGTTCTGAACACCGACATGCGTGACGATGGGTCGATGATGGAGACGGCGGGCGCTCAGTGTCTGCTCCTGTCCGGCTTCTTCCAAGACCAGATGCAGCGCCGGCACAACATCCGCTGGTACGCGCAGCTGGGCGCCGGCTTCTTCGCGCGCGCCGCACACCAGCAGTCATCGGAGCCGAAGGCGCGGCTCTTGACGACGCTCGCACAGGAGTTCGAGCCGTGGCGGCAGCGTCATGCGCGGCTGGGACGTGAGCTGCGCCTGCAGCCGTATCTGCTGCAGTTGCCGAAGGCGAGTTGATCGGCGCCCAGCGGCAGCGTCGCCGGCGGACAGGTGGCCGATCGGGTTCGCGGTCGAGCGCTGGCGCTCTTCGCCACCGCCGAACGGAGCGTGTCGGCACGGATCTCTATCCGCGCGACGAATTCGAGCTGCCGATGTCTTTCAGGCGCCCTCGGTTTGTTCGGTAAGAACCCGAAGGAGGTTCGAGGTTACGCTGGGGACTGGAGGCTAGCTTCATGGTCACCATGCGACAAACGATCGAACGCATCCTTCCCGTGCTGGCCATCGCCTGTGCGCTCCCTGCCGTGCCGGGCGCGCAACAGGCCCGCGGCGCGCCGCCTGCCGATGCGCCCGAGCGCATCGACTATATGGCCTTCGCGCAAGGGGCCGTGCCCGTCAGCATCGGCGGATCCGGCGCCAGGCTTGGTGCCGACTTCGAAGCTGCCGTGCGCATCGTCGACGGCAATGTCGTGTCGTTCGCCATTGCGGATCGCGCGCCGGCGGACACCGACACGGAGTTTGTCTACGCGCTGCCGGCACCCACAACCTTCGATCGGTTCGCGGTTCCCAACATCACGGAAACGCCGAGCCCCACGGCGACGTTTACCAGGCTCGTAGAAGTGCATGGATCGAGCGTCAGTGCCACGGAGGGTTTTGCCCTGATCGCATCGGCAACGCTCGAGACGCACCGCGCCCGGGGCATGGTGACTGAACTCGCCGTGACAGCTCGGCGGCCTGTGCGCTGGATCAAGCTGCGCCTGATCGGCGGGATCAACATCCTGAGGCCGGCCTCGTCGCTCGAATTCAGCGAGCTCATTGGCAATGGGAGCCAGGACACACCCCCACTGGCGACGCACTTTGCCGGTGTCTGGCGCGCGCAGGCCAACCGGCTGCAACTGCTCCAGAACGGACCTGTGGTGTCTGGTTGTTACGACTCGTCAGGCGACTTGAGGGGCACCGTCTCTGGCAGCATCCTGCGCGCCACCGGTGTCGATCGCGGCGACAAGACTCCGAGCGCGTTCATTCTGAGCGTCGCCGCGGATGGCACCCTGCGTGGCGTTCGATCAACCAACGGCGGCCCATTCCGGCTCTATGCGCTGGGGATTGCGCCACAAGGGAGCGCCGTGGTCTGCACAGACCCGGCGCCACCGTCGATCGGCTGCGGCTCGATCATCCACAGCATCAACTTCGGGTTCGACTCGGCTGACATCCGTCCGGAGTCCGCTCCGGTGCTCGCCGAACTCTTCAAGGGACTGCAGTCGGATCGCAGCGCGACCATCGTGATTGAGGGGCACACCTCGAGCGAAGGCACCGAGTCATACAATGACCGGCTGTCAGAACGGCGGGCTCAAGCGGTGGTCGCCTCGCTGGTCCAGCGTGGGCTGGCAAGTCAACGGCTGGCCGCGAGCGGCATTGGCGAGCGGCGCCCGATCGCGACCAACAACGACGAAAGTGGCCGGTCGCTCAACCGGCGAGTCGAAGTGAAATGCCAGTAGAAATGCGAAAGGGACGGCGTGAACCGTCCCTTTCGTCGTGATACAGGCTGAGAGCGGCGCTTAGCGGCGCCGGGCTTTCTTGGCGACCTTCTTCGGCGCCTTCTTCACGGCTTTCTTGGTGCTCTTCTTCGGCGCGACCTTCTTGGCCGCAGCCTTCTTTGCGGCCTTCTTTGGCGCGGCTTTCTTCGTCGCCGCTTTCTTTGGCGCGGCCTTCTTCTTGGCGGCCTTGGCCGGCTTCTTCGCCGCCGGCTTCTTCGCCGCTGCCTTTGGAGCCGCCATCGGAGCCGCCTTCTTCGGGGCTACGGCCTTGGCTTTGGCGGCCGGCTTCGGCGCCGCTGCCTTCTTGGCTGGCGCCACAACTGCCGGGATGTCGTCGTCGCCTTCCAGCTCCAACTCGACGTCGTCGCCCCCTGCCTCGTCGAGATCGCCGAGATCCGGTCCGTCGCTCAAGTCGTCGTCGGGCAGGCCCACACCAGTTTCGTCATCAAAGTCGTCCATGATCGCCTCGTCTGGGGCCAAGCCCCTGCACAGTGTCTCCCGGGCGCTAGCGTAATCAGAAGCCGCGAAACTCGCAAGGTACAAAAGCCGCGTACGCGTCAGTGCGCACTGTATAAGTCGACGATCTCGGCGATGGCACGACGACAGACCGCGCAGAACCCCACCTCGTCGCGGGTGAACATGATGCAATCGGCCTGCGGACGGTAGTAGCCCCGCGCTTCATAGTTCGCCCCTTCAAACGCGCCAACGCGCCCGGCATGCGACCCGGTGTTGAGCAACGTGGTGTCCCGAGCCAGTTCTTCCCGGAACAGCACGTTCATGTCCGCTTCGGGACGATTCTGGGCGCGCAGCGTGCGCCGACGCGCCTGGATCTCGCGCGTGTACTCCTCGAACTCGGTTCTCGGCCACGGTGTCGGCAGTGCGGTGCCGGGTGTCACGAGGTCCTTCCACTTGAACGCGGACGGATCCTTGAGGGCCGTCACATTCGGCTCCCACGGCTCCACGCGATCGGTCGCCGGCAGGTACGCGACATCGGAGGTGTAGTACTCGTCGGCCAGTCCGGCCAGATGGTGACCGAACTCGTGAATGAAGAGGTACGGTGCCCAGAGATTGCTGGCCGCTGCCGTGCTGAACAGGTTGAAGATGCCGCCGCCACCGTAGGTGTCGGTGTTGGTCAGGATTTCAACGACGTCGTAGGGCGCGTTGGCCGCGAGATCGCGAAAGGCCTTGTTCTCGAATGTCAGGATATAGCGCTCGGAGTCGAACGCATCGTAGGTGGCACCGACGGGCGAGCGCCTGAACAGACCCTGCGAGGGGCGTGAGATGCCCGATTGCGTCGCTGGCGGCACAAGGCCCCAGACGTTGATGTCGCGCTCGCGTTCCCTGAACGGCGACGTGGCGAACAGCACCTGCGTGAGACGTCGCGCATCGCGCTCGAACTTCCCGCGCTCAGCGGCCGTGTAGCCGTCACCCAGGATCAACAGATCGAGCTTCTCCTCGGGCGTTCCGGCGTCGTGCAGGGCGATCAGCGCACCGGCCGGAACGCGAACACCCTTCTCGACAAACTTGTTGGTCGGATCGAACGAGAATGTCCAGGCATCGACGAACTGGTTGGTCGCGTTTCGCTTGCGAACGGTGATGGTCGCCCGGCGATCGACGGAGGGAAACCGGAGCGACTCCGAGAACGTCCGATTCATCGTCTGTGCTTCGGCCGTCGTTTCCCATTCGCCGTAGATCGAGCTGAATCCCCGCGAGTACAGCACGCGACCCGTCGTCGCGTCCGCGATCTCGAAGAAGTACTTCCCGCGATTGGTGGCGTCGACTGACCGTGTCGGATTGCCTGGCCAGGGCAACGGCTCGACGACGACACGATCAAGACTGAAGCGCTCTTCCTTGTCGTTGCCGGAATGGTAGAAGTCGACGCGCATCGTCTGAGGAGCGGCCGCGGCCAGGGACGCCGCGCACACGATGAGCACCGTGGCAAGGCCGAGCGCGAGGCGCGGTGAACGTCTGGTCATGAGGTCATCCCGTTCTCTGATGGTCTCTGGATCGTCGAGACGGCCGAGCGGCGACTGATGCCGATGCCGTAGACGATGGCGCCGATACCAAGCATCGCCACCGAGAGGCCCACGATCTTCGTGACGGCGAGTCCCTTGTTCGGTTCGTCGGCCGCCGGCACGCACGCGAGCACGATGGCCACCAGCGTCGTCGTAAAGCCGAGCGCGCCCGCCAGCGTGGCGACAGGACGCCCTCCAGGTACGCGCATCACGTCCGGGCCGGCCGGCTCGCGCTGCACGCGCACCAATGCGGCGAACATGTAGAGAAATGGTACGAAGTACGAGATGACACTCATGCTCACGAGCACATCGTAGGCGCCGCGCACACTGGTGCCGGCCTGCCCAAGGATCACGAACACTGCCGAGACGCCCGCCTGCACCAGCAGCGCCACATGCGGCGTCTGGAACCGCGGATGAAGAGCGGCGAACGACCGTGGCAGAAACCGATCGATGCCGGCCACGAACGGGAGGCGCGCCGTGGCCGCAAACCAGCCACCGACACCGCCAAGCGCGTTGAGCGTGATGCAAGCCGCCACGATCGGCGCCAGCCAGGCGAGCCCGACTTTCGCGGTCATCGCCTGAATCGCCTGCATGATGCCCTGCAGCCCAGAGATCTCCTCCTTCGGAATCGCCAGCAGGATGCTGAACGTGCCGGCCAGGTAGAGGAGCGTGATGATCACGGCGGCGGAGACAACCGCCCGCGGGATCGTGCGGCGCGGATCGCGGATCTCTTCGCCCATCGACGAAGCGCTTTCAACGCCGCCGAAGGCAAACGCGATCGTTGACCAGAAGATGACATCCTTCAGGCTCGTACTCGGCACGAACGACGCGGCATCCATCGGCGTCGCCGAGCCGAATCGGATCCACGAGGTCAGGCCAAGCGCAATGAGCAGGAACGCCGGAATCCACCCAGCGATCGCCCCGGCATTGCTCAGCCACTTGCCGATGTCAACGCCGACGACATTCAGCGTGACGGCGAATGCCAGCCCGCAGAGCGACGCGACCATGAAGTAGCTGCTGTTCGTCGACCACGATTGCCAGCCCGCTCCTCCGACAAACAGCGCGTTCCCTGCCGCGAAGTAGAGCAGGGACGGAAAGTACGGAAGATTCGTAGTCCAGTAGGACCAGCCGGTCATGAATGCGGCAAACGGCCCGAATGCGCGCTTGCTCCAGAGATAGACGCCGCCCTCCTCCGGATAGCGCGATGACAGTTCCAGCGTCGCGAACACGAGCGGCACGAACAGTCCACCGGCGGCAATCAGCCAGATGACGATGGCACTCGGACCCGAGGCCGCGGCGGTCGCGATCCAGCGCAGGCTGAACGTCGTGACGATATAGAAGAGGAGAAGGTCGCGAAACCCGATGGCGCGGCGCAACTGCGACACAAGCAGACGATACCTTACTGGGACTAGGGGGGCGTGGGTGCTGAGGTGCTTGGATGCTACTGCGTCTGGATTCTGGATGCTGACTGCTACATGCCGAACGTGAGGGAGCGGCCGGTGATCTCGCGGTGATTGAGTCCGGCGGCCTTATCGAGTTTTGCCACAATCGGTGGCAGCGGCACCCGGATTCGCCACTCGTCGGCCCTACCGCCCATGGCTTCGGCCGCCGAGCGCCACTCATGCCACCAGGGCGCCACGAATCCCGCCAACGGTTCCACCAGCGTGACACGGCCCCCCTTCGCGGCGTGCTCGAGCAATCGCGGCAACATCGCCTGCCTCGACGCCACGGTCAGTTCGTTGATGGCGAAGGCCGCCAGCACGTGGCTGTGCTGCGGCAACACGGTGCGCGTGAGGTCTTCGACCCGGGTTCGCGCGCGAACGCCAAAGGTGCGATAGGTGGCACGCGCTTCCTCGATGGCCCACGGGTGGCGGTCGACGCCAACGACCTCGATTGGCGCAGCGGCCACGGACGCCCAGGCCGCTCCCGCGACGCCTGTGCCACACCCGAGATCGACGAGCGTTCCACCCGTCTGGCGGTCCACCTGCTCGCGTGCAATGTGATGCACCAGCATCGCGTGCAGTGGCGCATAGAACAGCGCGAAGGCCGCACGTTTGCCCGCGCCCGACAAGGCGGCGCCTTCACCGATCCGCTCCCGCCGCTCGACGTACGTCGCCGACAGCGCCCGCAACGCCCGCGAGACTTCGGCGAACCTCAGATCGGCCAGATGGCGCCGTTCGAGGTCGGCCAGCCAGGCACCGAGGCGGGCTTCGAAGGACACGCGCCAGTGTGGCACACTCGCCGTGCCGTCATGCCGATCCGCCTTCTGATGATCGGGTGCCGTGTCGGCTTTGCCGTCGCCGTCGTCGTGGCCATCGGGATCCAGTTGTCGATCCACGTACGTCTCGGATTCAGCGTCGTCAACTTTTTCAGCTACTTCACCAACCTCGCCAACCTCTTCGCCGCCGCAGTGCTGCTCATGAGCGGCTGGCGCGCAAGTACTCAGACGCGGCCATCTGTCGCCAGCGATCTGGCCAGAAATCTGGCCGTCATCTACATGACCGTCGTCGGCATCGTGTTCGTCACGCTTCTGCGCCACGTCGACCTCGGCTCGCTGCGGCCCTGGGTCAACGTGCTCGCGCACTACGTGATGCCGGTCGTCGTGGCGGTCGATTGGCTCATCGATCGGCCCAGGCACGGGTTGAACCGGACGCAGTTGTGGCTGGCGCCAGCCCTCCCGCTGGTCTACCTGGCTTATGTGCTCGTTCGAGGCGCTGCCATCGGCTGGTATCCTTACCCCTTCCTCGACCCGTCCGCGATCGGTTACGGCGCTGTCGCCGTTTACGCGCTCGGCATCCTCGGGGTGTTTTTGGCCGCGGGTTGGATGGTCAAGGCCCGCGCGTGACGGGTCGTCAGACCGAAGAGGTACGGCGCTTGCTTTAGCTGAGGTGTCGATCACGACAGGAGGTTTCGATGCGAACGCTACGAACTGCTATTGCTTCAAGTTTGACTGTTCTTCTTGCGCTTTCCAGCCCGGCCATGGCTGCCCAGCGACACGCCGTGGCTCCGGCGACTGTGGCTGATGCTGTTGCACAGCATGTTGCGCAACAAGACACGGATCGCGCCGCGGTGAAGGACGTGCTGGCACGTCCCGAGGTGCAGCGGGTGGCCGCAGCCCTCGGCATCGACAGCACCTCGCTGTCGGCGTCGGTCGATTCCATGAGTGCGGAGTCGCTGGCGCAGGCGGCCAGCCAGGCTCAGCAGGTGAACAGCTCGCTGGTCGGTGGCGCATCCACCGTCACCATTTCGACGACAACCATCGTCATCGCGCTGCTGGTCCTGATCATCATCCTCGTCGCCGACTAGTTGATCTCTCGGCTCCTGTTCGTCCTCGCCGGCGTCGTCGCGCAAGCGGCGCCCGGCGGGGCTATCCTCTCCGTTCCGTTTCTTCCACAAACCGAGGCGCTCTGCGGCGGCGCCGCCGCGGCCATGGTGTATCGCTACTGGGGCGACCGCCACGCCGACGTTCAGCAGTTCGCACCACTGGTCGATCGCCGCGCCGGCGGCATCCGCGACTCGGTGCTGGTGGCAGCCATTCGCGACAAGGGCTGGCGCGTCACGCCGTCGGTCGGTTCCATCGCGACACTGCAGCAGTCGTTGGCCGCGCGTCAGCCGGCAATCGTGCTCCTTGAGGATCGGCCCAATCGCTATCACTTCATCGTCGCGGTCGGCATCGACGACGACGCGGTGGTGGTGCACGATCCCACGTGGGGACCCTATCGCCGCATCCCAATCGCCGGGTTTGTCGATGCCTGGACACCGGCGCACTTCTGGATGCTGGTGGTGTTGCCGAGCGACACGCAGCCTGCACCCACACCGGCGGCGGTCAGCGAGAGCGCTCGTGCGGACGCCGCGCCGATGAACGAATGCGACCGAAGGCTGGATGCCGCACTCGATGAGATCGAGACACGAGGCCTGGCCAGCGCCGATGCGGCGCTGGGCTCAGTGCGGGCCGCCTGTCCGGCGTCGGCGGGTCCACTGCGCGAGCTTGCCGGCGTGCGCGCCGCGCAGTCGCGGTGGTCCGACGCCGTCGCCTTGTCGCAAGAGGCGGTGCGCCTCGATCCGGGTGACCGCTACGCCTGGGACGTGCTCGGTTCCGGACTGTTCGTGCAGGGTCGCACCACGAAGGCGCTCGCCGCCTGGAACAAGGCCGGCACGCCGCAACTCGATGCGCTCGATCTCCGCGGGGTCACGCGCACGCGTCACGCGCTCGTGGCCAGATTCACCGGGCTGACGCCGAATGCGTTGCTGACGCCACGCGCCTACGGTCTGGCCGAA
This sequence comes from uncultured Acidobacteriota bacterium, assembly GCA_902826465.1. Lineage (GTDB taxonomy): Bacteria > Acidobacteriota > Vicinamibacteria > Vicinamibacterales > CAVVIG01 > CADEEX01. The sequence goes on along the minus strand of CADEEX010000002.1, from coordinate 45,713 downwards.
CGGCGCCTCGAGGAGCTGCCCGATCGGGTGTCCAGCAACGTCTCACTGGTGCCCGGAAACGACGGGTTCGCCGCAGTCACCGCCAACCTTCGCGAGACGGCACGGACGCCACAGGGCATCGAGTGGGTGGCCACCGGGCTTCAGGCTGTCATCAACCGTGAGGTCACCGCATCCGTGGCTGGGTGGAGCGGTCAAGGCGAGATGTGGTCAGGAAGCTGGCGCTGGTGGACACACCGTCCACGCGTGGCCGGCAGTTTCTCGGCGCCACGCACAGGACGGCTTGCCGGTGTCTGGCGGGTTGAGGCCGCCTGGGAAGCACAGACCTACGACTTTGGCGGAGCGCTCGGCTGGCGACGCGAAGATCGTCGGACCGGGCTGCTGTCCATTCGCAACTGGATCACCGGGGATACGCGCTACGAGCTGCGCGGCGGACTCGACGTGTGGGACCAGCGGCGTCGAGCTGTGGTGACTGGCGGGACACTCGAACAGCGCCTGCTGGCCAACCGCGTCGCCCTCACGGGGTCGCTCGATCGCTGGAGCGTGATTGGCGGAGACCCACACTTCTTCAGCGGGTCGGCAACCGCGGCGTTCCGATCGTCGCGCAAGACACACGGTCTGGTCGTCGCTGCCATCGCGAGGGTCGACGCTGCCAGCCAGGCTGCGCCCCTGGCACTGTGGTCGGGTGCCGGCGAGGGGCGCGGCCGCTCAGGACTCATTCGCGCGCATCGACTGCTCTACGACGGAGTGATCGACGGTGCCATCTTTGGCCGGAAATCCGGGGTCACGAACCTGGAGCTGCAGCAATGGTTCACGGCAGGCGTCACCTCGGTCGCCGTCGCCGGATTCGCGGACATCGCCGCCGCCGGGCCACGGCTTCCCGAAGCACCTGGACGCGCCTGGCAGGCCGATGCCGGACTTGGATTCCGCGCACGTGTGCCCGGACAGCCGGGGATGTTGCGTATCGACTACGCGTACGGTCTGGTCGACGGACGACAACGAATCAGCGCCGGCTGGAACGTCTTCAACTAGAACCTTGCCTGTACGCCCGGCGCGGCGACTGGCTCGAGCACGCGGACGAACCGGTGCGCCTTAACGCAGGTCCCGGATCATGACGTAGACCGTGGTGAACATGATCGCGTTCGGGACGACGGCCCACCAGAAGCTGGCCCACCATTCGCGACGCTCGAGCACTGACGTCGGTGCGCCGCCACTCCACCGCCGAATCAGCAGACCCGCGAGTGCGATGAACGGCACCGGCGACACGACGATGGCCAGCGTGCGAAGCGCGTAGTGTGGTGGCGGTTCGTAGTGGCGCAGCGTGTATTGCTGGACGCCCGAGAACCACAGCCACACTGCGGCGATCAACCAGCCGGCGGCGAACACGTACATCGATTTTCCGCAGATGCGAATCTGCGACGGCCGCGCCGGATCGATCATCGAGTGTGTAGTCTGACATATCGATGCCGTGATATAACTGCCTCATCCGTAGCGTCGAGCGCCTGCGAGTCGCACCGCTATCGTCACCACGTCTTCCAACTCCCTGGGCATCCGCCGTGTCTGACTTCGAAACCCCTCGTGTTCGCGAAGGCCTGCCCCCCACGTACCGCATGCGCGCGGAACCCCATTACGTTGATCTTCTCGAAGCGCGCTCTGCCGAAGCCCGCGAGCGACGCGGCGACAATGTGCTGAACGACGAACCGCCGGACGAAGCATCGTTCGACCCGGTCGGTCAGCGGCCGACGTCTCCACTCCCCGTCACTGTCCGCGATGCAGCGGCCGCGCCGATGGCCGTGGCCGATCCCACGCTGCACGCGGGCCGCGATCTGGCCCAGGCCCTCACGACGCTGGCGGCCTGCGCCGACTTGTTGAGCGGTGCACAGTCTGAACTGTCGCGTGGAGTGGTCGGCAACCTGGTCCGAGCGGAGGCCTGGCGCGCGTCCACGTTGCTGCACGCGACCCGCATTGTGCGGAAGGAACTGCCGGTCACACGGACTGCCGTCTCGGTTCTGGGTGTCCTCGACCAGGTGGTGCAGGGGTTTTCGTCAGAACGACGGCTGCGACCGATCGTCATCGAGTCGGAGACGGAGCTGCCCTACGGGTCGATCGTCGGTGGTGACGAGAAGCTCTTTGCTGGCGCCCTCGCCAACGCCGTGCTCGCGACACTCGCGCTCGTTGAACACGTGCCGAGCGCTCGCGTGGTGGTGTCGGCGGCCGTGGACGGCGCGCAATTGACGTTCGCCGTCACACAGAACGTGGTCATGCCGCCCGCGCAGTGGCAGATGCGTGCCTTCGATCCACAGTGGACCGATCGCATCGGCGGTGTGCCGGCACTCGTCGCCTTGCTGGCCATCCGCGACACTGCGGCGATTCATGGCGGCACGGCGGCCGCGACGATCGAGGCGCGCGGCACCAAGATCGCCTTCACCGTCCCACTGGGACTGTAGGCGAGCCACGCGGTCGTGAAGGCCGCGCTCGGAGCACCCGGGGTAAGATGTGCGCACCGCCTGATGCCCGCCTCGCAACCGTCCAAGGCCCTCGCTGATCGCGTTCAGAAACACTTCACGGATACGACGACCCGCCGCGGCCTGCTCGTTACCTTCGAAGGACCAGACGGCTCCGGCAAGACGACGCAGCGCAAACTGTTCAAGACCTGGCTGAAGTCGGAAGGCTACGACGTCGTCACCACCAAGTGGAATTCGTCGGCGCTCATCAAGCCGATCATCAAGAGCCGGAAGGCGACGCGCTCGCTGAGTGGTGAAGAATTCTCCCTGCTGCACGCCGCCGACTTCAGGCATCGCGTCGAACAGCGAGTGCTGCCGGCATTGTGGGAGGGCAAACTGGTGATCGCCGACCGGTTTCTCTTTACCGCTCTGGCGCGCGATGTCGCGCGCGGTCTCCCGCACGACTGGGTCAAGTCGCTTTATCGTCCGTTCCTGTGGCCGGATATCGTGTTCTATTTCTCGATCTCGGCCAAGACCTCGAGCGAGCGCGTATCGGCCCTGCGAACGCCGAATTACTACGAAGCTGGCCAGGACGTGACGCGTGTCGAGAATGCCGCCGAAAGCTACACGCGGTTCATCACGCGTGTGATTCGCGAATACGAGTCGCTGGCGAAGACCTTCAAGTTCATCACTGTCGATGCGGAACAGCCGATCGGCGAGCAACATCACGCCATCCGCCGTCTGTTTCGCGAGGGTGAGTCACGACCGTGGTCGGACACCAACACCGACGCGTTTGCCGAGTGGCTGGCGGCGACAGGGCCCCGATCGTGAAGAAGGCTGGCGGACGACTCGTCGCCCTCGACGGGGTCAACGGCAGCGCACTCGACGCGGCGGCCAGGGCGCTCGGCCAGGAGCATCGCGACGAGCGATCATGCGTCAGCGTGTGGGATGCCTCGGCGATTTTCAACGAAGTGCTGCTGGCGACCGTCGGTGCCGGTGATCCGTCGGCGCGAACGCTGATCCTGCTCTACGCCGCCGACCTCGCGCACCGGATTCGCGCCGAAATACGACCCGCGCTCGATGCCGGACGGCTCGTGATCGCCGCGCCCTATGTGGACACGGCGATTGCGTTCGGTCACGCCGTGGGGCTCGAGGAGGAGTGGGTGGCCGAGGTGCTGGCCTTCGCGCCGACACCCGACTCGCGCGAGATCGTGGATTCGCCCAAAACCGGTGCCCTCGACAACCGCGGGTTTGTCGAGTTCTGCTGCCGGCAACTGCGCGGCGACAACGACAAGGCCGGTCTCGAGCTGCTCAAGCGCGCGGGCGCGCGCTTGAAGCAGCGCTAGTCTCGTCCACGGACGACCGGCCGGCGCCGCCGTGAGCGCTACAGCGTCAGCTGGAAGCGAACCGCCGTGCTCCAGAATGCCGCGCCATCCAGCGTTGGGCTGCGTTCGATGTCGTCGACCTGCTCGCGGATGCCATTCAGCTGAATCTTGACGAATCGGTTGGCGAAATACTGGAGTCCGAGCGTCACGACTTTGTCGCCGTTCGGGAAGATCGTCTCCGCGCGCGAGTTCCGGAACGGTGTGTCTTGCCCGACCTTGCTGTCGAACTTGATCCGATCGTAGCGTGCGGTCAGCGAGATGGCGCCAATGCCGCCGCGGCCCAGGCCACCGTTGCGCGCTTCAACCGGCCGTGTCAGCTTCTCTCCGGTCAGGACCCAGATGCCGGACACGTAGTACGCCTGGGATCGGGCGTTCGACAAATCCTGATCGGCCAGCCCCTGATCGGTGCGGGTGTCGCTGGCCAGCATGTATTCCGCGCGGACTCCGAGGTGGTTCTTGATCCAGTCGAGTTCCACACCGTAGCGACGACGCGTACCCTTCACGAACACCGGATCGAAGAATGTGTACTGCGACATCACCGTGCGCCCGCGGAGCCCGTTTGGCAGGAGCGACGCGTCTGACAACTCGGTGGTGGCAAACGAGCCACCGACCTCAGCTTCGCCGAGTACGGGCCACTTGCGGAACGGTACCGTGGTCAAGCGTCCGGCATAGGTACGGTCGCCGCCGGCGACCCTGCGCGAGCGCGAGTTTTCGCCGTCCTGCTGGAAGCCGCCGAACCAGTAGTTCAGCCCGCGATCGAAGAATCGGCCGTGCACTTCGACGCCGATGTCGCGGCCCGGTGACAGGTAGTCACCGCCGAGCGAGCGATAGATGAAATCGAGTTCCGACTCACCCGACACCTGATCGAGACCGAACGGCACCTTGAACTTGCCGAGACGCACCTGAAATGTGTTGTCGATGTTGGCTTCAACCCACAGGTCTTTCCATTGGCTCTTCTGCGGCGTGCCACTTTCGTCGACGTTCAGACGCTCGGTAAACTCGCGTTCGATGCTGAACTGAATCTTGCGGAACAGTTCACCGTCGATCCCGGCACGGAATCGCTGGAGTTCCCACGGCTCGAAGTCGTCGTCGGGCTCATCACCAGGATTGCGACCGTCCTGCTGAATCTTCAGCCGCAGGTCGAGGCGCAGGTTTCGTCCGGCCCGGATAGACGGGTGGTCGCGCCACACGAAGCGCAGCCCGCGCGGTCGCTGCGTGTCCTGATCCTGCGGGGCGGCGGGCGCGAGCACCAGTCCGCGAAGCGGGGCTGGCATGGGCGACGTCGCGGCCGAGGTGGCCACAGGGACCGGCTCTATCGCCGGGGATGACGTCGCACCAGTGGCGTCGTCGAGAGTCACCGCGAGTAGCAGAGCAATCAGCAAGACGCGCCTCCTGCGGCCGTCGCGCCACGGGGCGTTCCGGCGGCCGCATCAATCGATCGAAAGAACTTGTCGATGTCGGCAACGGCTGCCACATCGTCCACCATGACCGCGACCTCGCGGCGAAAATCCAGACACAGCGCCGTCAGTGCCATGCTGCCGACGACCGCGCGCTTGCTGTCAAGTAACAGAATCTTGCCGTGCGACTTCGTGCCGGCCACGCGCTTGTCGCTGTAGACATCAACCTTGACGCCGCTCTGACGCCGCCCGCTCAACAACGACAGCATCGCCGGATCGGACAGCTTCGGATCAATCAACTGCACGCGCTTCGTGGCGTCTTCGATCAATCCGGCAAACTGCTTGCGCGCGTGCTCGGGACCGATGATCAGACGCCTGGACAGGCCGCCGGGCAGGGGTTTGCCGTCGCGATCGGCCAGCATCAGGGCACGCAGGCTCTTCACGACTTCGGGGTCGTGCGTCACGACGATGGCATCGCACGTCTGCGTGAAGCACTTGCGGGTGAAGTTCAGCGAGGCGATGAGCGCGGGGCCGTCGTCCACCACGAGGTACTTCGCGTGGTACTTGACGACGGGGTCGTTGTAGGCGGCGATGGACGCGCCGGTGTCCTCGAGACGCTGCCACAGCTGCTGCAGCTTGCGCTTGCCGCCTTTCGCACGGGCGGTCACCAGCACTTCCACGTCGACGCCGCGTTTCACCGCCGCCGTCAGTTCATCGAACAACGGCTTGTCGGTGCCACGGAACAATGACAGGGAGATGCGCTGCTTCGCGCCGCGAATCGCTGCAAGCACCGTCTCGCGGCGTTCTTCGCAGGCAATGACGACACGATCCGCCGGAGGACGAGCGGCAGGGCTCATGAGCGCTTCGGATTCTTCCAGGACACGCCTGACACGCCGCCGCCCTCGACCATCAGCTGGGCACTCAGTTCTTCAAGCGAGGTCTGAGGATTGAGCCAGGTGTGGTACTCGATGGTCACGTCGTCGGACTGCGTGATTTCGCGCGGCTCGAACGTGACCTGATTGCGCGCAAACACGCCTTCGACGTGGGTCGTGGGGAAATCGCGTCCGGTGGCCACGATCTCCACCGCCATGACGCGCGCCGAGTTGCGGGCAACCTGGTCGAGCGCGACCAGCGACACACAGAGGAACGCGGTGCCCAGGCCGGAGACGCCGAACGACCCGAGTCCGGTCGACATGCCGAGGGCCATCAGCAGGAACAGCACCGTGACGTCTTTGGGATCGTCAACGGGGGTACGGAAGCGGATGATGCTGGCGGCGCCGGCGATGCCGAAGGCCCGCGCCAACGAGTTGCCGACGATGATCATCATCATGGCGCCGGACACGCACAACAGAATCTGCGCCTGTTCCATCTGGCGTCCCGAGGACCGTTCGCGCGGCGATGGCTGATGGACGGCGCTGACCAGCAGGCCGATCAGCAGCGCGCATACCAGCTTCGCGAGCTCGAGGCACGGCTGCATTGGCCGGATCAACGGCGCCGGGCTGCCGCTGGCGGCGGCGTCGACGAGGCTGCCAGGGCCGGGCACCCCGGCCAGTTCGTCCGGCCACCGAAGCCCCGCCCACACCATGGCGGCACAGAGCACCGTGCCCATGATCGCCAGCCGCACCTGCTTCCACGGCAGTGCCGCGACGCGCGCCGCATCCACTGACTCGTACGACTCGAAGATGTTGGCGAGGTGCGACACCTCGAGGACCTTACTCACGGCCGGCCGGGCCGCGGCGAGGCGGAGGGTGCCCCCCGCACGCTGGGCGCTGGTGTGGCCACGTACCAGGGCGCGAATGCCGGCGCTGTCGATCGCGGTGACGCCAGCGAGATCGACGACCAGATTCTTGTGTCCGGTACGAACCAGTTGTCGGAGCTGAAGCTCAAAGGCTTCGGCCGCACCGCCCGCGAGGAGCGGTTCGCGCGGCGAAAGCAGCAGCCGATCGCCGACGGCTTGAGTAGAAGCGGCCATGTATCAGGTGTGAAACGTGGGGAGAAGCCCCGCCGCACTATACAACAGACGTTGATCTGAATCGGTCGAAGACGTCAGTGGCAACCCCACAGTCCCGAATCCTGGACACCGTTGTTGACGGTGATGAACTCCCAGCTGTAGGTATCGGCGTTCAACGTCATGCGGAGCACTCCGCTCATGCCCTGGCCAGTCCGCTGCACCTGGCTGTTGGGGCGCACCAGATTGAACCCGGACGCGGTCGCCCCGCCCGTGCCGATCACGAATTCGCGGATGCCCCTGTTTTCTTCACGGACGCCGTCGGCGTTCTGCTCGCCGAAGCGCTCGTACGAGTGGTCGTGCCCGTTCAGCACCACATCGACGTTGTGGTCGTAGAGCAGCCTGTAGGTGTCGCGCATGTGCAGGTTGTTGCCGCTGCGGCCCGACGAGAACAGCGGGTGGTGCCAGTAGGCGAGCGTGCACTTGTAGACGCTGTTGGGATGCGTCGCCAGGTCGTTTTGCAGCCACGCGTACTGTGCCGCCAACGACGCGCGCGTGTCGCTGTTGAGCGAGATGATGTGCCACGCGCCGTGGTCGTAGCTGTAGTAGCCCTGCCCTGCCGGACCCGCGTTCGAGCCGAAGTAGCTGTAGTAGGCGCTCGCGCCCGAAGTTTCGTAGTCGTGATTGCCGGGCACCGGCCGCGTGCGCGCCTTGTGGCGGCCCCAGGCCGGGTCGTAGCAATCGCGAAAGTTTTCGGGCGAGCCGTTCGGATAGGCGTTGTCGCCGGTGGTGAACACCGTGCCACCGATCGTGTCGAGCAGACGCGAGGTCGCGGCCTGCGTGCCGTCGCCGTAGGGAGGGCACATCGCAATGTCGCCAGCGCCGACGAACGTCACCGGACCCGGCGGGGTGGGCGTTGGTGTGGGGACGGTGGGCGGCGTCGGGGTCGGAGTCGGCGGGGTCGGCGCGGAAGGGCCGCCAGTCGGTCGGCTGCACTGCTGAACCGCGAGCAGACACACCACGATCGCGGCGACGCGCCCGGCAAGCGTCGGCCAGGAGATCGAGCGAGCGGGTCGCTGGTCCATCAGAACCTGACTATTGCTGCAAACTGCACGCGCCGGCGTGGAAACGCGGTGACCGGCTGCCGGTAAAGCGACGACGACAACGTTCCCACGTACTGGTCGTAATTCACTGTGCTCAGCAGGTTGAACGCCTCGATCCGCCCTTCGATCGCCTGATTGCGGATGCGAAACTGCCGTGCCAATGACAGGTCGATGTTCCTGAGCGCCGCGGTTTCGAGGGTGTTCCGACCGCCGGGCCGAGCGTCGTTCTGAGACGTGCCGTTGCGATCGTCGCCCCATAACTCGGTGTACGGCCGGCCCGACTGGAACCGGCCCACGCCCGACAGCACGAGCCCGCTCAAGGCCTGCCGGACTGCCGGCACCTGCCAGGTGAAGCCCAGCGACAGATTGTGCCTGATATCGGTATCGGCACGTCCCTTTTCTGCCGCCAGATTCCGGCTGTCTTCCGGCAGCAGATAGTTCGCCTGATCGTCCGTGTTGGCGAGGGTATAGGCGAGACTGGCCTGCAGGCGACCGCTGGTCTGGTTGGCCTTCAGTTGCAGCGCCCGGTACCAGCTCTCTCCCTGGTTGCCAAGCTCAATCACTTTCCGGTAACCGCCAGCGACAGGCAGCGTGGGACGGGTCGCGTCTGCCTGTGCCACGCTCCGGACATCGGGCTTCTGGATGGAGGCCGGAGCGTTCGCGTCGACGAGGCTCATGAGATCGTGCCCGCGCAGATAGACGTAGTCGGCCGACAGCACGATCCCGCGTTCGAGCATGTGCTCAACGCCGCCGGTCGCCTGAATCGAGTACGGGTTGCGGAATTCGGATGCCAGGCGCTGGATGTCTCGCGGCGCCTGACTCGCGACCGAACCCGGAAGAACGGCTGGAAACGCCGGCATCGACGACGCACCAGGCGCCAGCGTGATCTGCGAGGTGCCGCTCACGCCTTCAAGCTGCACGCGACTGATGTAGTACAGCAGGTGTTGCTGGTTGTAGACGCCGACGCCGCCCCGCGCGACGAGCTTCCCCGGTACCAGCTCCCACGCCACGCCCAGACGGGGCTGCAGGTTGTTCTTATCGGCGGGAACGTCGAAGCCTTCGATGTTGCGGATGCTCTCGAGGTCGTAGCGCAGGCCCACGTTCAACGTCAGCCGCGGACGCACCCGCCACGCATCCTGTGCGAACAGGAACGTCGAGAGGCTCTTCGGGCTCGTACTCGCCTGCGCCTCGGACGCCGCCAGTCCCTGCGTGAACTGGAAGGGATTCGGGAACTCGCCCGGCTCGCCGCCAAAGAAATACGCGCCGCGTCCGTACGCCAGCGACTGGATGTTCGCGCTGACGAACTTTACGCCCCCGCCGCTCTTGATCGAGTGATCGCGCCAGCGATAGGACAGCGTGTCAGCCGCTTCCCAGGTGTCTTCCGGTCGCGCGCCGAGGCCGTAGGGCCCGAACAGGCCGCCTTCAATGGAATAGCCGTTGCGCGAGACGTAGACGCCGGGATTGAGGTCGGTCTTGAGATCGGTGAACCGCGCAAACTGCACACGCAACTGGTTGAGCGACGCGTCAGAGATGAGGCGCGTGCTCGACACCAGCGCGGTGTGCACGTCGCTCTTCACCTGGGTGCCGGTGCCTGCCAGGTACAACCCGCCTGGCTCGTCGCGCCACCGGAAGCGCTGACCGTTGTAGCGCATCGCCAGCAGGTCGCGGATGCCCGGTTTGTGATCGACCTTGACGAAGAAGAGATGCTCGTCCTGATTGTTGTCGGTGAGGCTGCCGCTGGCGACGGGCGAGGTCACCACACTGTGCCCGCGCTGGCGCCGCCCTTCGTAGCTCGTAAAGAGATGCGTCCGGTCGCGGACCAGGGGGCCACCGAGCGTGGCGCCGAATCGCTGGAGCCCAAACGGGGGCCGGGCCGGTGTGAACGCCGGGATGTCGTTGAAGACGGTCTGCTGAGCGAAGAACAACAGCGATCCGTGCCTGGTGTTGGTGCCGGAATTGGTGACGGCGCTGGTCACCGAGGCGAGCGCCTCGCCGTACTCGGCAGAGAACTGGCTGGTCAGCACCTGCACTTCCTTGATCGCCTCGAGCGGATAGCCGGAGTAGAACGTGCGGGCTGCGCCGCGCCACTTCGAATAGTGGCTGGCGCCGTCCACCACGACGTTATTGCTCCAGTACACCTGTCCCTGGGCATTGGGGTAGTTGGTGTTGCCGGTAAAGCCTGGGGTCAGCGAGGCGAGCGTGATGAAGTCGCGGTTGGCGACCGGCAGCGCGTGCACGAGCGCCTCGGTGACGGTCTGCTGCACCGTGGACCGCTCGGACTCGAGCGAGACAACGCGGCCCGTCACAACCAGCGTCTCTGCGGTCGCGGCATGCACCACGATGTCGACGGTGACGCGCTGGTCGGCGGTGAGCGACACGCCGGACTGAATGACGGGGGCGAACCCGGAGAAGTCGACTTCGACCTGATAACCGCCTTGCAGCGGCAGATTGTCGACGCTGTAGTAGCCGCGCTCGTCGGTGATGACGGTGCGCTGCACGTTGACGGCCTGGTTGCGGACGGTAACGTTGGCGCCCGCCAGCACGGCGTCGGTCGATGTCTTGATGGTGCCGGAAATGGTGCCGGTCAGAGTCTGTGCGCTCACCCGGGGTGCGCACAAAATGAAGAGGGCCGAGACGACGAGCGAAGCAGGCAGCGCTTTCAAAGCGCGGCGGAGCGTGAACACGGGAGGATCACGGTAGCACAGCAGCAACGTAAAGGTTCCACGGTTCCACGGTTCCACGGTTCCACGGTGCCAGGGTTCAGAGTGCACACATCTGCCCTAACTGGGCGCTGTGGACGCGGAACCGTGGCACCTCGGAACCGAGGAACCTGGAACCGTTCGTTTACTTACTCCACGGCGGAACGACGCGGTTGGTGCGGGCGTAGGCGATCAGCTGTCCGAGATGCTCGTGCAGATCGCCGCCGATGAAGATCACGACCTCGGCGACCGACAGTTCGCGGCCCATCATGCGGCGCTTGCCGGTCAATGTCGCCGGGTCTGCCGCTTCGAGCTGCGCCTTGGCGTAGGCAAAGCCCTTATTCAGATGGTCGATCACCTGCGCCTTGTCGCTCAGATTCCGCAGCTTGGCGACCTCGTCTGGCGTGCCGAGCGCGGCCGGCTTGCCACCGAAACCGTTTGGGATGAACGAATAGCCTTCCATCGCCGCCAGCATCAGCACCTCGGAGACCGAACGGACGCCGTCCATCGGTCGCCAGCTGTACTTGTCCTGCGGAAACGCTTCGGCGAGACCGACGAACTTGCCCTTGAGCACGTCGAGGTCGGCAATGAACGAGCTCTTGAGGACGGCGGCGGCCTCCTTCGAGATCGCCTCCTGCGCGCGCGCGGGCGCGGCCGAGACGCAGAGCGCCATGGCCGCGGCGAGTACGGGAGACGCGAGACGGAACAGCGCCGAGGAATGAACATGCATCACGGAGAACTCCTTGAAAAACGGAACACCGACGGTCGGATTCTATCAGCGCTCGCTCCGCGCTTCCCATACTTGCGCCAGCTGGACGATCACCTCGACCGCTTTCTCCATGTCCTGCACGGACACCCATTCCAAACGGGAGTGAAAGTTGTGCTCGCCGGCAAAGATGTTCGGCGTCGGCAGTCCCATGAACGAGAGCCGGCAGCCATCGGTGCCCCCGCGAATCGGACGCTCGCGGAGCGGCAGACCACAGCGGCGGATGGCTTCGCGGGCGCACTCTGCGGCCATCGGGTGCTGGTCGAGCACCTCTTTCATGTTGCGGTACGACTCCTCGACGGTCGCGGCGAACGACGCGCCTGGCCAGTCGGCCACGGTCGCCGTGGCGAGCGCGTGAAGGCGCGCTTCCTTGTCGCGCAGACCTGCGGTCTTGAAATCGCGAATCAACAGCTTCACCGTCGTCTGATCGACTGAGGCGTTCACGACATAGGGATGCACGTAGCCGTCGTAGCCGGCGGTGGTCTCCGGCGACAGCTCGCCCGATGGCAGCCGCGCAATGAAGTCGGAGGCCACCTTGATGGCGTTGACCATCTTCCCCTTGGCGTAGCCGGGATGCGTGTTGAACCCCTGGAAAACGACCGTCATCGCGTCGGCCGAAAAACTCTCGGTCTCGAGTTCGCCGCGCGTCTCGCCGTCCATCGTGTAGGCGTAGCGCGCCCCAAACCGGGCGACGTCGAAGTACTTCGTTCCCGCCCCCACCTCTTCGTCGGGCGTGAAGCCCAGTCGAATCGCACCATGCGGAATCTCTGGATGCGCGAGCAAGTACTCCGCGGCCGTGACAATTTCGGCGACGCCGCTCTTGTTGTCAGCGCCCAACAGCGTCGTGCCCGACGCCGTCACGATGTCATGTCCGAGTTGTTCCTCGAGAGCCGGATTGTCGGCCAGCCGCAGCACCACGCGAGGATCGTCCGGCAGTACCAGGTCTTCGCCCTGGTAGTGGCGATGCACGATCGGCGTCACCCCCTGTCCGCTCATCTCGGGCGAGGTGTCGACGTGGGCAATGAATCCGATGGTCGGCACGGTCGTCTTCGCCGACGTTGACGGGATCGTGCCAAAAACGTAGCCGTGCTCATCCATCGCCGCGTCGCTGACGCCGATCGCCTGCAGCTCAGTGACCAGGTGGCGCAGCAGCTCCAGCTGGCCCGGCGTGCTGGGATACGTCGGGCTGTCTTCCCGTGACTGAGTATCGATCCTGACGTAGCGGAGAAAGCGTTCGAGAACTGTGGTCATATGAAGAGTCTGTCTTCGTGCGGGTGCGCTCAGGGTTCAGCGCTAAGAGTATGCAGGGAGGCGGCTCTGGCCAGTCAACCCGTTGAGCGCCGGGCACGACGCTTGCTGGCAGGGCTCCATGACTCGACGCTCCATCACTCGACGACTGCTGCTGCTCGCGCTGCTTTCCGGCTCGGCGGTGGTGGCCTGCCGCTCGACCGACGCCGATGCGCTTCTCGCAGCGGCAGTCCGGACAGCGGCAACGAGCGGACTGCTGGCGAAGGGCGCTGTTCGCGACGATGTGCTGGCGTTCTACGCCACGCGGAGTGATCGCCCGGCGTGGGTCGGCAATGACGGCGAGACCAGTCGAGCGGACATCGTGCTGGCCGAGTTGAACAGCGCATCAACACACGGTCTCGACGCGGACTACGGAGCGCTTGAGATCGAGCGGACGATCTCGTCCACGAACGATCGTGAAGGTCCATTGGCCGGGCGCGCGGCGGCGATCGCAGACCTCGATGTCCGGATTACGACGGCGCTGCTGACACTTGGCCGCGACGTCGCGCTCGGTCGCACCTCGCCGTCGTCAATCGATACGCGGTGGAAGGCAAAGCGGACGCCGCCCGACTTCGCCGCGTTACTGGCCGCGGTTGCCGAGGGAGACGAGGACGACTGGCTCGAACAGCTGCAGCCACAGCATCCCGAGTATGGGCGGCTGCGCCACGCCCTCGAAGCGCTCCAGGGACAGCGTGTCAAAGGCGGCTGGCCCGCGGTGGCACCGAAGGCGCTGGCGCCGGGCGCGCGGAACTCAGATGTCACCACGCTTCGGGCGCGACTCGCTTCAAGCGGCCACCTGCCTGGCGCACCGGCTGCTGGCGCGACACTCTACGACCAGGATGTCGCGGCGGCGGTAAAGGCATTCCAGGAACATCACACCCTCAAGGCCAGCGGCACCGCTGATATAGCGACCATCGCGGCAATGAACGTCCCGATCGAATCTCGCATCGAACAAGTGCGGCTGAATATGGAACGCTGGCGCTGGATGCCCGACGAGTTCGGCGATCGTCACCTGTTTGTCAATATTCCCTCGTATCACGTGATCGCCCGCGAGCAGGGGCAAGACGTCATGGACATCCGCGTCGTCGTCGGCACGCCCGAGCATTCCACTCCCATCTTCAGCGACGAGATGTCGACCGTCGTGTTCAGCCCGTACTGGAACATTCCCGATACGATCGCCGAGGGTGAGACGGTACCCGCACTGATGCGCGATTCCCGTTATCTCGATCGCAATAACATCGAGGTGTTGCGCGCGACGAAGCAGGGAACCGAACACGTCGACCCGAAGGATGTCGACTGGGACGATGAAGGCGAGTTCAAGTCGCTGATGTTCAGGCAGAAGCCCGGTCCCGGCAATGCGCTGGGCAACGTCAAGTTTCTCTTTCCGAACGACTACGACGTCTACCTGCACGACACGCCGGCCGACGCGCTCTTCTCACGCACCGGCCGGGCGTTCAGCCATGGCTGCGTACGGGTCGAGGAGCCAGAGACGCTCGCGAAGTACGTGCTTCGCGACAACGCCGAGTGGACCGAACCAAGAATTCTCGAGGCAATGCACGCGGGCGTGGAGAAACATGTGCCGCTCCGGACAACGATCCCCGTGCACATCGTCTACTTCACAGCCACGGTTGATGAGAATGGGGGCCTGCATCTGCTGAACGATGTCTACGGCTACGACGCCAGGCAACGTGACGCCCGACCGCGCCGGTGAAGCGCGTGATGCGCAGATAAGGCCGAGTAGGAGAATTCGCGGGTGGGTTCGTAAGATAGAACCATCCCATGACGTTCTTTCGTTCAGCCCTGCTTGCCGGGCTCTGGCTCGTCTCGAGCGCAACCATGGCCCTTCCGCTGGCTACGGGAGACGCGCCCACGGGGGGCCGCGGTGACATTGGTCTTCCTGATCGGCCGTGGCGGAACGACGACATCGGCGGCGTGGATGCCGATGTCTTGGCTCTGGCGCTTCGGGCGACCGCATGTGCCGTTCAATCCGGCACCCTCGCCGCGTTTCCGCCGACTCTGACCGTCATCGACTACTCCAAGCCCTCCACTGCCGAACGTCTCTGGGTCTTCGACATGCGGTCGAAGGCGGTTCTGTACAAGGAACTCGTGGCGCACGGCCAGGGCAGCGGAGACAACCTCCCGACCCGCTTCTCGAACGACAACGACAGCCATCAGTCGAGCCTTGGCCTCTTCGTCACCGAAGGCACCTACGTCGGCAAGAACGGATACTCCCTGCGCTTGAAAGGGCTCGACGAGGGGTTCAACGATCACGCCTCGGCGCGGGCGATCGTGATGCATGGTGCGCCGTACGTCACCGCAGCGTTGGCGAGAACGCAGGGCCGACTGGGACGCAGCTGGGGCTGTCCCGCACTCCGTGAACCGATCGCGCGCGAGGTCATCGATCGCGTCAAGGGCGGCGGCGTGATCTTCTCTTACGCGCAGAATGCCGACTGGCTCCGCCAGTCGAAGTACCTCGTCGCCGATTGCGGCGCGGCGCTGGGCACCTCGACGCTCAGCACTTTCTGACCCTTCCCATAGCGGGCGCTGCCGTCCGCCGTCACATCAGGCTTTGATAGGATGCCGCTGGCGCGACGCGCCGAGGCATTCCGAATGAGCAATCAAGGCCGGTCAAGCCGGCGTGGCTGGTGGATTCTTTTCATCACAGCGGTCGTCATCGTGGCGACGTGGCCGCCTGATGGCGATCGCAGCCTGGGGTTGAAGGTGACCAACTGGCTGGTTGATCCAGGGGATCAGTTGCCGTTGTTACCGGCGCAGCTGGGCTTCGGACTCAGTGACGACCCGTTGGCGGTCGAACAACGAGACGCGCAGGTTCGCCACTACGATGAGCTGTACGGGCAGGGTGGCTGGACGCGAATGCGGCTGGCGCTCAAGGTGGCGAGGGACCCGTTCGACCCTTCGACCACGCGACAGGTGCTGCTCTTGGTGGGCGTGGTGGTGGGATTCGCGGTGATGAGGCAGTCGAGAGTCTAGAGTCGAGAGTCGGACCGCGAGGTCCTGACTCCCGACTTTCGACTCCAGACTTTCGACTGTCGACTAGTCCTACTGCGTGATCGTCATCTTCTCCACCTGCCACGTCGAGCAATCGCCCTTGTAGACGACCGTCTCTGATTCGCAGTGGAGTTCGTGCACCAGGCAACCGCTCTGGCCATGGCCCAGCGTGGTCTGCGCCCAGCCAAGCAGCTTGCCGTCGAGGCTGAACTTGTAGATCTTGCCGTTGCCGTCGCCGCTGTACAGGTACTGCGTTGCGCCCGGTGAGATGCAGACCGACCATGGCGCGCCCATGCCCTCGATGATGCGCTGCCGCTGCAGCGCGCTGTTGTAGACCTGCACACGGCGGTTACCGCGGTCGGCGACGTAGATCAGGCCCGCAGCGTCCGCGGTGATGGCGTGCGGCGTGTTGAACTGGTCGGGCGCGTTGCCCCGTTCGCCGATCGCCTTCTCCCAGGTGCCGTCCTTCTTGAACTTGGCGAGACGCGAGTTGTTGTAGCCGTCGGACACGTAGATGTTGCCGTCGTTGTCCCACGTCATGTCGGTCGGACGGTTGAAGACGCCAGGGCGCGCGTTCGGCGTGCCCTCGAGGTGGTCGCCCTCTTCAACAAACCGCTCGAGCCAGTCGAGCGGCTCTTCCTTGCGGCCGAGCGTCAGCGCGACGCTACCGTCGGGACGGTACTTGATGATCATGTTGGAGCCTTCGTCGGCCACCCACACGTTGTCTTCCTTGTCGACGCGCACGGTGTGCGCGAAGGCTGCGCCGTAACTGTTCGGGCCCCATTCCTTCACGAACTTGAGGCTCGGATCGAACTCGAACAGCATCGAGGCCGCGCTGCCCTTCACGGTCGCCGTCTTACCGGTGCGCGTGAATACGAACAGGTTGCCCTTCGAGTTCTTGGCGACGCCGACGGCTTCGCCAATCGTCTGGCCCGGCACGGTCAGCTTGAGGAATTCCTCTTTCACCTTCAGCTGCGGGGTGTTCTTTTCCAGCTCAGCCTGCTTGGCCTGCTGCTCCGCGCTGCCCGCGAGGCCGCCTCCTGCCGGGGGCGCCGGCCGAGCCGGTGCTTCCTTGCCAGCTTCCTTGTTCTCGGCGGCTGGGGGCGCCGCCGGTTGAGCGCACGCGGCGATACCCACCGACAGTGCCATCGCGACTATTACGCGCATCTTCATGAGTTCTTCTCCTCGACGTCGTTGGTTAGCGCTACAGACGCGCGAGTATACACATTCCGGACTAGCTGAGGTCGCGCCAACGGCCATTTGGATCGCCACCTCTCCGAATCTGGATAGGTCACCCAATCGAACGGTTAATCGATTGACTCGTGTGCGACCGAGGCGTAGCCTCCCGGCGCAGCGTGACGGGCCTGCGCCCGAATTCCTTCTCTCTCGATCGCTCGTACCGGCGTCCGGCACTCATTCAGCACCAATGGTAGAAGAGGAGGCACTGATGACACGAAAGGGACTGGTTCTCATCGTCCTGGGAATGGTCGCGCTGGCGCTGTGGCCCAGCGCGGCACGCGCCCAGAGCGCAATCGCCGGCGTCGTGCGCGACGCCTCGGGAGGCGTACTCCCGGGAGTCACGGTCGAAGCATCGAGCGACGTGCTCATCGAGAAGATGCGCGCGGTCTCCACCGACGGACAGGGGCAATACAAGATCGTCGATTTGCGCCCCGGCGTCTACGTCGTCACGTTCTCGCTGCCGGGGTTCAGCACGGTGCGACGCGAAGGCGTTGAGCTGCCAAGCAACTTCACCGCCACCATCAACGGTGATCTGCGCGTGGGGGCGCTCGAGGAGACGGTGAACGTCACGGGACAATCGCCGGTCGTCGACGTCCAGAGCGCGGTGCAGCAGACCGTCCTGTCGAGACAGGTGCTCGATGCCGTCCCGACCGGACGCAGCGTGCCGACGCTGGGCGCGTTGATGGTGGGGGCGCGTCTCGCCCTCCCCGATGTCGGCGGCACGTCAGGCATGCAGAACCGCGACCTCACGGTGCATGGGTCTGACGGCCGCGACACCACGTTCATGGTCGACGGCATGATCCTCAACGGCATCGAGGGTGATGGCAGCGTGCAGAGCTACTTCAACGACGCCATGTTCGACGAGGTCAGCTATCAGACCAGCGCCATCAACGCCGAGACCTCCGCCGGCGGCGTCCGCGCCAACATGATTCCGAAGGACGGCGGCAACACGTTCGCCGGCACCTTGTTCTTTTCGGCCGCCAACGAAGGCATGCAGGCCGACAACACGTCGAACGCGCGTGCTCAGGGCCTCGCCGCTGGCGATGCGCTGAACAAGGTCTGGGACTTGAACGTGTCCGAAGGCGGGCCGATCATGAAGGACAAGCTGTGGTTCTTTGCCTCGTACCGCGACTGGGGCGTCTATCAGTACATCGCCAACAGCTTCTTCAAAAACGGCGACCAGACGATCGACGATGCCAACATCCGCAGCGGTATGGTGCGCCTCACGACGCGGTTCGCCGACAAGTTCAAGTTCGCCGGGTATCTCGATCGCATCCGCAAATTCCGCGGCCACGAGAACTCCGCGCCCGCCGGTTACGCCATCGCGGGTGAGGCCACGGACATTCGCTCGCCGAAGCAGTACTACACGTCGGAAGTGAAGCTGACCGGCACGATGAGCAACAAGCTGCTGCTCGAGACCGGATTCGCGCTGAACAACGAGAGCTACGACCTGACCCCGCAACCCGAGTCCGCAGACATCGTTCCGCGTCGTGACGTGCTGCGCTTCACGGCGTTCGGCGCCTACGATGGCGGCGTCTACTACCGGGAGCCCGTGCGGAAGACCATCATGGGGTCAGCGCAGTACGTGACCGGTTCCCACGCGTTCAAGGTCGGCATCCAGTATGGGTTCGGCTACTTCTGGCGTCAGCGCCGCGAAACGGCTGATCTCATTCAGTTGTATCGCGACGGTGTCCCCGCACAGGTGATCATTCACAACACGCCGCAAGACTCGAAGGCGAACATGAACGCCGACCAGGGGATCTACGCACAGGATTCGTGGACGCTGGGTCGCTTCACACTCAATCCGGGCGTGCGCTTTGAACACTTCAACAGCTCAATCGAGGCCCGCGGCGCGGCACCGGGCCGATTCGTGCCGGCGCGCCAGACCGTGGCCCGCGAGAACGTGCCCAACTGGAACGACATCTCGCCTCGATTCGGCTTCGCGTGGGACGTGCAAGGAAACGGCAAGACCGCCGTCAAGTTCGGTACCGGCAAGTACGTACGCGCCTACAGCACGGGCTTCGCCGAAACCTACGACCCGAACTTCTACGCGGCCTCAACGCTGACCTGGAACGATCTCAACGGCGACGACTACGCACAGGGAACGATCAACTACGCGCCGAACGGCACGCGTACGCCATGCGTGTATTTAACGGCGGGATGCGAAATACAGTTCAGCAACCTGCCGAGCACGTTCGGGACAAGACCACCACAGGACTTCTCACCTGACCTGCGTCGTCCGTACCAGATCGAGACCAACGTCAGCGTTCAGCGGGAGATCATTCCCGGCTCGTCGGTCACGGTGAGCTACTTCCGCCGCGATTACAAGAACCTGATCTGGTCGAACAACCTGCTGCTCGAGCCGACCGACTACACCCGGTTCGACCTGCCGAGCCCGTTGAACGATGGCTCGACGGTGCCGTTCTACACCCTCAATCCTGCGAAGTCGACGGCGGTCAACATCCTCGACGAGAACTCGACGAGCAACTACCGCAAGTACAACGGCATCGACATCAACTTCAACTCTCGCATGCGCGGGTTGACGATGTTCGGCGGAGTCAGCATGGGCCATCAGATTTCGAACACGTGCCAGGTTGAGGATCAGAACCTGCTGCG
>CADEEX010000002.1:0-25723 GCA_902826465.1 uncultured Acidobacteriota bacterium | reverse complement strand
GGCCGCGAGACGGGGCTCACGCAGTCGTCGGTGACTCTGCCGTTGAATTCGCCAGGCACGAAGCTGCTCGATCGGCAGAATC
This sequence comes from uncultured Acidobacteriota bacterium, assembly GCA_902826465.1. Taxonomy (GTDB): domain Bacteria; phylum Acidobacteriota; class Vicinamibacteria; order Vicinamibacterales; family CAVVIG01; genus CADEEX01. The sequence continues at coordinate 25,641 of CADEEX010000002.1, read as the reverse complement.
AGCTGGACATCCGCTTCAAGCGGATCTTCAAGGTCGGGAAGGTCTCGCTCGAGGCGCAGGCCGACGCCTATAACGCCACAAACACTGGCGTCGTCCTGACGCGCGTCCAAACCTTGTCGACGTCATTCAACCAGACGACCGGGCAGTTCGCGCCGACGGCGACCAACGCGCTCGATCGTCCCGCGTCGATCCTTCAGGGGCGGCTGTTCCGTCTCGGACTTCAGGCTAGGTTTTAACGATTCCGGGTTCCGGGTTCCACGGTTCCACGGTTCCACGGTTCCAGGGTTCAGGGCTTCAGCGAAGGCTGAGCCCTGGACTCTCCCGCCTAGTGCGTGGCGGACGTGTCTGTGAACAGCCGTCGCACACGATCGCGAAGGCTCGGTCTGGCGGCGGACTCGTGAACGCTCAGTAACGCCGTGAGTGCGTCACCGGCAAGCTCGTTGGCGTCCGATCGCGTGTAGGGCCAGCGCCTCGGCTTATCTGACGACGCCGACACGACCAGCAGGTCGGCACGATGTTTCTCCGCCGCACGCCGCAGACTGCGCGCGATATAGAGACTGTGGTCGATGTGCACGGAGCAGTGCATGGCACCCGTGTCGAGTCCGGCGACCAGGCCTTCGAGCTTTACGTCCCGATGCCGCGGTAGCGAGTCCGGCGCGCTGGTCGCCTGCGTAACTCGAACAGCGATCAGCGACTGAGCGCCGGCGCACCGGCCAAGCGCACAGGCGAGGTGCAGCGCCGGCAAGTGCTCCTGGCTGCCGCCGACGTCGACCACCACCCGCCGCAGCGTCGGTTGCGCACCAACCGGCACCATCCAGACGGAACACGGGCTCTGCTCGACGACCCTCCGGGCCAGTTGCCGTCCCTCAGGCCATCGCTGGGGGTCTCGGAACAGAAGGAGATCGGCGCGCGCGCGGGAGGCGGCATCGAGCACGGTGCCCAGGTCGCGTTGCGATACGGTGTCGACGGCGCCTCCGCCCAAGGCGGCAAGGCTGGCGCCGTAGTGCAGCAGGTCGTGGTCTGGCGAGGCCGAGACGTCGGCGATGAGAATACGAGCGAACGGAAAACGCGCCGCCACTACACGCTGACAACGGGACAGGGCGATCGTCGAATGATGTCGAACGAATTCGCCCGCAGTCGCCCGAGCGTGTCGCGGCCCGTGCTGCGGCCAATGACGACCAGTCCGGCATTGAGCGCGCGGGCCGCGTTGGAGACGACCTCGCGTGGGCTGCCTTCCTCGATGACGACATCGGCGTCGACGCGATGCGTGAGCAGCAGGTCGGCGAAGCGGTCTTTCAGCCGACGGCGCAGCGTGCTGACCCATTCGCCGTCGATCATCTCGCCCTTGTCGGTGAACCTGATGGCGTGCATGATGGTCAGTCGAGCGTTGAACTCCTCGGCCGCCTGTCGCGCCCAGTGGAGCGGCGGTTCGACTGCGTCGAGATCGAGCGCGCAGACGATGCGGCCGTTGTCGACGACCGGAACCTTGGTGAAATGCGTGCCTGTCAGCACCGGGCACTCCGCGCCACTCAGCACGCGCAGCGTCACCGAGCCGACACCGAGCACGCGCTGAATCGGACCCGCGCCGTGCGTCGCCATCACGATCAGGTTGCTGCGGGTATCGTGCGCGTGCCTGAGGATGCCCTCGGCCGGGTCGCCCGCCGCCAGCTCGCGATGCACATTGTCGCCGTGCACGACAAGTTGTTGCAGCTGCTCATGGCGACGCGCCTCGCGGGCCCTGGTCATTTCGTCGATGAGCTGTTGCGACGGCCCGATCATCGCGTAGTCGAGCGCGACAGGATCGATGACGTGCAGCAGCGTCAGGCGGGCCCCGACGCGTTCAGCGAGCGTGCCGGCATACGAGGCGCTCTCGAACGAAGGGGCAGAAAAATCCACCGGCGCGAGCATGCGGTCGACAAAGGCCATGGTGTGTGACTAGTGCGCCGACGCGTTCACGCGCGCGAGCTCGAGATCGCCAGGATGGAGTGGGCCGAAGTGATTGCGATCGCGATAGCGGCGGCGAAGTTCTTCCCATTCCAGGAAGACCTTGCTGTTCTTGTGCTGCAGCGTTCGCTCGCAGTTGGTGATGGCGTCGAGGCATGCGTGGTCGATGTACTGCATGTCTCTGAGATGGATGTAGACGTCGCTGTCCCCTGGCAGTGCTTCGAGCGTATCGATCAGCTTGGGCAAGCGGATGAACGTGGCGGCGCCGGTAATATGTACGTCGACACGCCGCTCGCCACTCTTCGTGACCTCAATCGTCAGCTTCGTGAGCGCCCACAGCACCTTGGCGACGGAAAGCCCGATACCGACCAAAATGCCGGCGAGGAGATCGACGGCGATGATGACCGCGATGGTCGCGACGTAAATCAGCGCCGGCGCGGCACCATAGCTGAACAGTCGACGCAGATTGGCGGGATTCACCAGCTTGTAGCCGGTGTAAACCAGGATCGCGGCCAGACTCGATGTTGGTACCAGCCGCAGTACCTGTGGAAACACCGCAACCAGGACCAGGAGCCAGAGCCCGTGCATCATCGCCGCCCGCCGCGTCTTTGCTCCCGCCGCCACGTTGGTGGCGCTCCGAACAATTACGCCCGTCATCGGCAGGCCGCCGAGCAACCCGCTCAGGGCGTTGCCAATACCCTGCGACCGGAGTTCCTTGTCGAAGTTCGTGCGGGGTCCATCCTGCATCTTGTCGACGGCGCTCGCAGACAGCAGTGACTCGGCGCTTGCGACAAACGCCACGCCCGCCGCCGCCATCAGATAGGTCGGCGACAGTGCCGCGAGCAACACGCTCGTCCCTGGCAGCTGGATGGAACCAATGAGGTTGCTGGGAAGTTCGACGAAGCGCACGGGCATGTTCCAGATGGCCGCGACCGACGTGGCGGCGGTCACACCCAGCAGCGCGCCCGGGACCCATTTCAGCTTGGCGGGCGCGAATCGGGTCCAGAGAAGAACGATGACGATGGTCAGAATGCCGAGAAAGGCCGCCTGATGATGGACGCTGCCGTCGAGGGGCACGACACCCTTGTAGATGGCCCCCGGAATGGACAACAGGTTCTGCAGTCCGTTCTCTTTCGGCGAATCGTCGACCATCACATGAAATTGCGCGCTGAAGATGAGGATACCGATGCCCGCCAGCATGCCGTAGATCACGGCCGGTCCAATGGCTCTGAACATCTGGCCAAGGCGAAGCACCGACGCGGCGAGCTGCATCAGCCCGGCCAGCAGCACGATCGGCCCGAGCGCCGCGAACCCATGTTCCTGAATCAACTCGTAGACGATGACCGCCAGGCCCGCAGCGGGGCCACTCACCTGGAGAGGGCAACCGGAAAGTGCGCCCGCGACGAGGCCCCCGATGATGCCGGTGATGAGGCCGGCGGACGGTGGGGCGCCAGAGGCGATCGCGATGCCCATGCACAGCGGCAGAGCGACGAGAAAGACGACGACTGAAGCGAGGAGGTCCTTGGCGAAGGCCCCTTCCTGCTGAGCGTCATTAGAACGGGTGGCCGTGGTCATCTATACCGGCGCCAGAAGCTGGCACCCCTTTCTCCAGCTATCGATTGTCTGGAACGTTTGCGGCAGGAGCAACACTCTCACTGTGATTCGGAGGGTCGGACTAGTGTGAAATCGGTACGACCACCCTGCGAATCTGTATACGATCGTGGCGAGAAGGACCGTGGACGTCACGAACGACCAGCAGGAAACTGACCCGCAGGAGCCCCGCAGAGCACGTCGGGCCCGTCGCATCGCCATGATCTCGGCGTCGCGGCGACCGCTCGACAAGAATGCCTCGCTGCTGCTGATTGCGGGCTTCGGAATGGTGATCCTGTTCCTCCTGGTCTCCGGCTATCTCGGAATCCTGGCCATGGAAGACGCCGAGGCCAACACCTCGTCACTCCTCGAAGAACAGCAACTGAGCTCACGCCTGATCGACCAGATTCAAGGACTCGAAGCGAGCTTGAGCAGTGTCTTCTATCAGCTGGTCAGCTCGGCTGAGCCCGATCGGGCCGCGTTGCTCGTTGATCTGAACGCGATCGAAATGTCGGTGGGCAAAACGCTGCAGGCGGCCAAGGCAACCCCCGGCGGTGGACGCTGGAGCAATGTCGATGCGGCCGTGGAGGCCTACATCGGAGAAATGCGCCGCACCTTGAAGCAGCCGGCGGGCGGCCGCGCCGCCAGCAGCCTGATCGACTCCCACGAGCATCTGGTGTCCGAACTGGCGCGGCTCGTGCTGGTCTACGACGACGAAACGATTCTGGCGCGGCGGCAAGACGACGAACGCAGCCGCCAGTTGCTGCAGCGGTCGTTAATGGTTCAGGGACTGGCGCTGGCGCTGGCGATGGTGTGCGCCGCGGGCACGGTGTTCGCGGCGATGCGCATGGTCCGCCGCGTCGACTGGCAGGCGCAGGAACTGTCACGCCTGTCGGGACACGTGCTCGAAAAGCAGGAAACGGTCATTCGCCGCTTTTCTCGCGAGCTCCACGACGAGTTCGGGCAGACGCTGACCGCAATCGAGGCGACGCTGGTGGCGTTCCCGTCACCAACGCGCGAACAACGCGATCAGCTGGAGGATTGCCAGTTGCTCGTCAAGGACGCCATCTCGAAAACACGCGAGATGTCGCAGCTGATGCGGCCGAGCGTCCTTGACGACTTCGGGCTCTGCACGAGCCTTCAGAGCCTGGCGGATTCGTTCCGACAGCGCACGGGCATTGCCGTGCGCACGGCGCTCGAGTTCGAAGGACGCCTGCCTGAAGGAACGGAGACTCACCTGTTCCGTATTGCCCAGGAAGCTCTGACCAACGCGGCCCGGCACTCGAAGGCCACGTCCGTGGAACTCACGCTGCGCCAACAGCGGCGCACATTGACGCTACAGATTCGTGACGACGGCCGCGGTTTGCCTGACGGGCTCGAGCCTTCAGGGTTCGGCCTGATCGGCATGCGCGAACGCGCCGCCGCGATCGGCGGCAGCCTGGACGTCGAGTCCGGCCCCCGCGGCGTCACCATCCGAGTTGAGGCCCCCTTTGAACAACGTGCAGAAGTCGCCGCCCATACGAGTCCTGCTCGCGGATGACCACCGCGTCGTGTTGCAGGGCTTCCGGCTCATCCTCAGCCGACATGCCGATATCGAAGTCGTCGGCGAGGCGTTCAGCGGTCGCGAAGCGATCGAGACCACCAACAAGCTTCAGCCTGATGTCGTCGTCATGGACATCGCGATGCCTGACGTGAACGGTGTCGAAGCGACGAGGCAGATCCTGCGCGACGCCCCTCGCACGCGCGTTGTCATCCTGACCATGCACAAGGATTCAGCGTACGTGCGCGAGGCCCTCCGCGCCGGCGCCAAAGGCTACCTGCTGAAGGATTCGATCGACGGTGAATTGGTGGCCGCGGTGCGGGCGGCGGCGCGAGGTGATGCGTATCTCAGCCCAAGCGTGTCGGCCACAGTGCTCGAGCACTACGGCGAGCAGGTGACCGACCCGATGGACCTCATCACCAACCGGGAACGGCAGGTCCTGCAACTGCTGGCCGAGGGCAAGACGTCGAAGGACGTCGCCATCGAACTGAACATCAGCGCTTACACCGTCGACGCCCATCGCGCCCGCATCATGAAGAAACTCGAGCTGAGGACCGGTCGGGATCTGGTACGGTTCGCCCTCAAGCGCGGGTTGATCTAGCGGCGGAACGCCCGCCGCGTGACAAACGGCAGCGTCACGAAGTACTCGAGCACCGGTCGATCGTCGGTGAGAATCGGGCCGGGCAGCGGCGGCGTGCTGTCGGCGTGCTTCATCGCCAGAATCTTCTCGACGTCGTCGAGGCGCGCGTCGATCAAGGCTTGACGAAGCGCCGGGTCCTGAAACATCTGCTCGAGGCGGCGACGATCGAGCGGCGGCAGCGGTGTCATCGAGCCGATGCCAACATCGCCACCGCCAATCCACAGCGACACATACGGAAAGACGCGACGAAACGTGTTCAACGTCCATCGATAGGCGTCAGAGTTCGGCGACCCGAGCCACTGCACCATGATGCCCCCGGGCTTCAGAGCCCGCCGGGCACTGTCGAAGTACTCGTATGAATAGAGCACGCTCGCGCCGGCGTGGCGTGGCTCGACGATGTCGGCCTCAATGATGTCGTAGGTGCGGCCACTGACCAGCAGGTGGTTGCGTCCATCGTCGACGGCGCGTGTCACATTCTGGCGGGACAGCAGGTGGTAGTTGTCGTCGGTCAACATGTGCCTGGCCGCTTCAACGACGCCTTCTGACAACTCGACGACGTGCACACGAAGTCCCGGATGGAGGGCCATGGCGCCTGCCGTGGCGCCGCCGCCCAGTCCAATGACGAGGGCGTCCTTGGGATCGGGATGGGCGATGGCGCCGAGGTGTCCGAGCCAGCGGTGATAGTAGAGGCCGCTCGACGCGCTGTGAATGGCGCCATTGATGAGGAGAAATCGATCGTCCGCCGTTTCTGCAACGGCGACAGACGACTCGAGCCCTTCCCGGTACCAGGGAATTCTGGCGGTTGAAAGACGGGCTGATACCACCGTGCGATACACGTCGAGCGTGGCCGTGTCGAGCACCGAGGGCGCGATCGCGATCAGCCCACCGGCGACCACCGCACCGGCGAGCGCGCGACGCCGGGTGGCAAGCGCCAGACCGGCGCCAATGGCGATGTTGACGAAGGCGACGACGAGCAGGCTGGCGTGAGCGCCGAACCGGGGCAGCAGAAAGAACCCCGCCACCAGACTGCCGAGCGCCCCGCCCACCAGATTGCCGGCGTAGCCAACGCCGAGCCGTGTCGCCCAGCCCTGGCCACCGCCTGTGAGCACGCGAGCGGCAGCCGGCATCGCTGCACCGGAGAGTGCAGAGCTGACAAAGACGACGACGAGAAGGCCCGGCAGCATCGAGACACACGACGGACAACGTGAAACCAGGCCCGCAATGCCGGGCCAGGACCGCGCCCCTGCTGTGAGCGTGTCGTTGGCGAGTGGTTTCAGCACGAGTGGCAACGCCGCCGCCAGCACGCCAATGCCCATCTGCAACCAGACGATGTGACTGACCGCGCGATTGACGGTCACGGGCCGGGTGCCGTACAGCGCACTGCCCAGCGCCACGCCAGCGAGCAGTACCGCAAGCATCACGGCGTAGCCGTAGACGATCTCGAAGGCGAGCACCGAGAAGAGGCGAGTCCAGATCACTTCGTACGCCAGCGCGGCGAAGCCGGCGAAGAAGAGGCTCGCCAACACGCCGACTTCGGCGCGCGATAACGGCTGGGTCGCGGCGGCAGAAGGCGCGGCGTCAGGGCTTGCCGTTTGTTGAGCCTTCGAGGCACGCCACAATGCCGCGGCCCCTGCGGCACACGCCACGTTCAGTGCGGCCGCCACCAGCGACGTCGCCGTCAAGCCGAAGACGCCAAGCAGGACAAACCCGCCGGCCAGTACGCCGACGACGGCGCCCGCGGTATTGGCGGCATAGAGGACGCTGACGCCGTGGCTTTCACGCGAGTTGTAGGCACGGACGCCCACCGGCAGCGTCGCGCCCATGCACGCCGTCGCCGGAATCATGACGGCGAAACTGAGGGCGAAGCGAAGGAAGCTGAGAAGCGTCGGCTGGTCGACCAGGCCGGGGGCAACGCGCACGTAGAGCCACTGGACCAGGGAGATAAGCGGCAGGACGCTCAGGCCAAGTGCGGCGATTGCGATCTCGACGAGGCCATAGACGCGAAACAGGTCGCGTCGGCGATCAGCGAGGCGCCCACCGGCGACGGACCCGATCGCCAGGCCGGCCATGTACGAAGCCAGCACGATGCCGAGCGCGTAAGAGGTGACGCCGAAGACGAGCGCCAGGCGGCGGAACCAGATGACCTGAAAGATGAGACCGCTGATGCCTGACAGGAAGAAGAGCCCGGCGAGACGACGCATTGGCACAGCAGTGTATCGCCGACTTCAGCGGGACGGCGCGGACGGCTACAATAGGTGGCACTGCCCCTCGTGCGGAGAGATGGCCGAGTGGTCGATGGCGGTGGTCTTGAAAACCACTGACTCCGGAAGGGGTCCGGGGGTTCGAATCCCTCTCTCTCCGCCAACCTTGAAGCGGACATGCTGCGACGCATTCTGGTCATCGGGCTGTGCCTCTTGGCACTCGAGGCGCGACCCGTGCCAGGACAGACCATCACGATCAGAGACGATCACTTCGAGGTGAACGGCGCTCCAAAATTTCTGCTCTTCATCTCGTACTTTGACGCGATGCGACGGGCGAACGTGGCGGGCGCTTCGCTCGCGACTGACTTTGCTTTCTTTCGGGGCAAAGTCGACGGCATTCGGATTCTGGTGAACTGGAACCGCTGTACCCCACCGAATAGCTGCGTGGCCGCAAGCGACGGGCTGCTGGACAGCAATGGCGCTCTTCGAGACACGTCGAACTGGTCAGGCGCCGGGATGAACCCTTGGGCTCGATTCATTGCCGTGCTTGACGCCGCCAAGTCGCACGAGCTGCTCGTGGACGTCACCTTTGACCGCGACACCATCGCATCGCCGCCATCCAACACCAACTATGCCGCGGGCATTCGTCTGGTGATCGCCAGGCTCGAAGCCGACCATCCGGGAGTCTACCGACACATCATCTTTGACATGCAGAACGAGTGGACGGCGCATGCCCATACCGACTCCGAGCTCAGGGCGGATGTCTCCGCCGCCAGGACCGCCAGATCTGACGCGATTGTGACGGGTTCGCAAAGCTCGGTTGCTGCAGAGGAGGCGGCCGCGCACGCTGTCGGCAACAACTTCGACCTGCTCGCCTTTCATGACGGGCGGGACGGCCGAAATGGCTCGTGGTACACCTACAACACGATCTCCAAAGACATCGGAATCATGCGAACCAGGACGAGCATGCCGATCGTCTACGATGAGCCGATCGCATGGTGTGAGGATGTGTCCGAGTTCGACTGCGACTTCGACCGGGACGACGACGTACCGTCCCACTTCAAGGATGCCGCGGCAAATGCGAAGAAGGCGGGGGCTGCGATGTGGACATTCCACACCCGCGAGTCGTTCATTCTGACGGCGAGCACGTATGTCGCGCTGGCGTCGAGCGAGCAGGAAGCGACGCTTCACGCGGTGAGAACCGCACTCGACGCTGCGGCCTGGGGTATCGCTCCTCGCCGGAGCGGAGCTCGATGACCCCGGCGTCGTCATCGCGGTCGCTTGATACGCTCACTCAGAAATGGATTCTTTTCCTGGCCGCCCTCAAGGGCATTTCACGACAGCCACAGTGTAACGTTCTCGTTACGCGGCACCCTCGAGCCGCATCTGCCCGTGGGCGTGCAGCCATTCGACCGCATGTTCAATGGTTGGGACGGTGACAGCCGCGGCTGCCTCATGTAGGTAGTCTCCCACCCAGACCGCGACAGTTTGACCCGAGATCTCAATCGAGAACGTGAGGCCGCTCGCAAGGAGCTTGCTGAACTCGTGCTGGATGTCCATGGCCACCTCCGTGACGTTCACCCTACAGCAAGTCTCGCGCCCGATTCGCGACTCGCTACAATGAGCCGCCTCGATGATCGGGATTCGTCGCCACGCCTCCCTGCTGCTGCTCTTCGTGGCGTTCACCATTGTGACCACCTATCCGCAGGTGTGGAGCCTGGCGCGGAGTGTTCCGTATCACACTGACCCGTACTTCAGCATGTGGCGGCTTGGCTGGGTCGCCACCCACCTGCACCAGCCGTCCAGGCTCTTCGAGAGCAACATCTTCTATCCCGAACACGACACGTTCGCGTTCTCCGACGCGATGCTGCTGCCTGGCGCTGCGGTAGCGCCGCTCTCGTGGGCCGGCGTCGATATCGTCCTGATCTACAACCTTGCGCTCCTTGGATCGTTGGCCCTCTCGGGCTACGCGATGGCGCGGCTCGCGATGGCGCTCACGGGACACGCCGGCGCCAGCATCGTGGCGGGACTTATCTACGCCTTCGCGCCATGGCGTTTCGACCATTACGTGCATCTCGAACTGCAGATCACGTTCTGGATCCCGCTTGCGCTGCTCTATCTGCACCGGGTGATCGAGCGAGGGCGTGCCGGCGATGCGGTGATGTTCGGGCTGCTGACTGCGGCGCAGGCGCTCTCGAGCATCTACATGGCGCTGTTCCTCTCGCTCTACTGTGCGATCGTCGCGCCGCTTCTGTGGTGGATTGGGCATGCACATCGATCCTGGGCCACCGTGCGCACGACAGTGTTCGCCGCGCTGCTGGCGGTAACCGTGTCGCTCCCGTACGGTGTCATCTACGTGCGTGCGTCGCGGCAGGTCGGCACCCGTTCGATGGACGATGTGCGCCATTACGGCGCGACCCTGGACAGCTACCGGTCGGTCCCTTCGTGGAACAGGCTGTACGGAAGCACCCTCGGCGCCAGCAGCAGGGCGGAATTGATGCTCTTTCCTGGCGTGCTGGCGATCGCACTGGGCACACTCGGCCTCGTGGTGGGCAACGGCCGGGCACGGTTCGCGTACCTCGCCGGGTTGCTGCTGACCCTTGAGATGACACGCGGGGCCGACGGCGTGCTCTATCCGTGGCTGTTCGAGTACGTGAGCGTGTTTCGCGCCCTGCGTGTGCCGTCGCGCATGGGGCTCTTCGTGAACCTGTCGTTGAGCGTGCTGAGCGCGTTCGGCGCCGCGTGGTTGCAGGCACGGCTTCGCGGTCGCCCCTCTCGACTGCTCGCCACGGTGCTGCTCCCGGCGATCCTTGTGATCGAGTATGCGTCTGCCCCACCGCTGGACGACGCCCCACCGCCCACCCGTGTCGATCGATGGCTCGCGCGCCAGCCTTCGTCCGTCATTGTGCAGTTGCCTCTGGCCTCGACGCACAACGGCGGTCGATCGTGGGACTGGCTGTTCATGTATCAGGGCCTCGGCCACCAGCAGCGGATGTTGAACGGCATGAGCGGCTACGTGCCGGCGTCGTACCACCAGATGACCGGCGCGATGGATGCCTTTCCTGACGAGCGATCAATGGCGCTGCTACGCGATCGTGGCGTCGACTTCGTGGTCTTGCGGGGCGAGCGCTATGCCGCCAACGACTGGGCGGCCTTGACCGCCGCCGTGAACGCGCAGCCTGGCCTGACACTGGTCGCGCGGCTTCCTGAGCACGACTACCTGCAGGAGGTCTACCGCGTCGAACGTTAGCGGATGTCGGTCAGGCCGCCCATGTACGGACGCAGCGCGACGGGCACAGAAATCGAGCCGTCCTTCTGCTGGTAGTTCTCCATGATCGCGATCAGTGTTCGACCTACCGCCAGGCCGGATCCGTTCAGCGTATGGGCGAACTCCGCCTTGCCGGTGCCACCCACGCGGTACTTGATGTTGGCGCGTCGCGCCTGAAACGCTTCACAGTTGCTGCACGAAGAGATCTCGCGATAGGTCTTCTGGCTGGGCAGCCAGACCTCGATGTCGTAGGTCTTGGCAGAGGCGAAGCCCATGTCACCGGTACAGAGCAGCATGGTGCGATATGGCAATTCGAGTCGCTTCAGGACTTCTTCGGCGTTGAGCGTCAGCTTCTCGTGTTCGTGGTACGACTCCTCGGCCGTCGTAAATTTGACGAGCTCGACCTTGTCGAACTGATGCTGGCGGATCAGTCCACGGACGTCGACGCCATACGAACCGGCTTCGCTGCGAAAGCAGGGGGTATAGGCGGTGTAGAGAATCGGCAGGCTGCGGCCATCGAGAATCTCGCCACGGTGCAGGTTCGTGAGCGGCACTTCGGCGGTGGGCACCAGAAACAGATCCCAGTCGCCGCCGATCTTGAACAGGTCCGCTTCGAACTTGGGCAGGTTGCCCGTGCCGATGAGCGAGGCCGAGTTCACCAGGAAGGGTGGCTCCATCTCGCGATAGCCATGCTCGGTGGTGTGCAGGTCGAGCATGAAATTGATCAGCGCGCGCTCCATACGCGCACCAGCGCCGCTCAGCACCGAGAATCGCGCACCGGCGACCTTGGTCCCACGCTCGAAGTCGAGAATGTTCAGCGCGGGTCCCAGATCCCAGTGCGCCTGCGGCTCGAAATCGAACACGCGCGGGGTGCCGTGATGACGCACTTCAACATTGTCGGCGGCTGATCGGCCGTGTGGCACAGAGTTGTGGGGAAGGTTCGGAAGCTGCAGCAGCGCCTGCGTGCGCTGATACTCAATCGAGTCGACCTGAATCTGCAGTTGTTTGATCTGCTGATTGCGCTGCCGGCCGGCATCCTGAATGGGCGCGGTATCGAGCCCCTGCCGTTTGGCCCGCGCCATCTCGTCGCCAGACGAGTTCTGCAACCGCTTCAACCCTTCGATTTCAGGGATCACGCGTCGTCGGACGGTTTCGAGCATGGCGATCTCTTCGAGCGCCTTGTCGGGATCGAGGCCTCGGCTCCGAAGCCCGGCCCGGACGGTTTCAATCTGGTCTCTCACGAACGCTGGATCGAGCATGCGACCTCGCGCATCATTGTATATTCGGCCTGAAAGAGTTCTGCTACGATGCCTCGCGTGAATCACACCGTCCGCAAAGCCGTCTTTCCCGCCGCCGGTCTCGGAACCAGATTTCTTCCCGCCACCAAGGCCCAGCCCAAGGAAATGCTACCGCTGGTCGACAAGCCGATCATCCAGTACGGCGTCGAAGAAGCGGTTGGCGCCGGCATCGACAACATCATTCTGGTGACCGGCCGGGGGAAGAACGCGATCGAAGATCATTTCGACGTGTCGGTGGAGCTCGAGACGTTTCTCGAGGCGCGTGGCAAAACCGAGCAGCTCGAAGAGATTCGCAAGATCTCGACGCTGATCAACTTTGCCTATGTGCGACAGGGCGAACCACTCGGTCTCGGCCATGCGGTGCTGGTCACGGAAGCGCTCGTTGGCAACGAACCGTTTGCGGTCATCCTCGCAGACGACGTGATTGACGCCGATCCGCCAGCGATGAAACAGATGATCGATGTGTTCAATCGCGTGCACGGCCCAGTGCTGCTGGTTGAGCGGGTGCCGAAGGACGAGATCTCCAACTACGGCGTCATCAAGCCTGATACCACGGTCGATCTTGGCCCTGGCGTCTATCAGGTCGCCGATCTCGTCGAGAAGCCGCCCAGGCACGAAGCGCCGTCGGATCTGGCGATCATTGGCCGATACATCCTCACACCGGACATCTTTCCTGCGCTGGCCGCGACAAAGAGCGATCGCACCGGTGAGATTCAGCTGACCAATGGCATCCGCGAGCTGCTGAAGACGAGGCCGATCTACGCCTGCGAGGTCAAGGGCGTGCGTCACGACACCGGCAACAAGCTCGGCTTCCTGAAGGCCGTGGTCTACTTCGCCCTCCGCCGACCCGATCTGGCCGACAAGTTCTCTGCCTACCTGCGCTCACTCGGTGTCAGCCGGTAACGCGACCTTTTCGCCACGGGCTGGCCGCACAACAGCCGGCCACTAGGTGTCGGACTTTGGCGCGCTCGGGGCCGGAGACGACTCACTCTTCGCGGCGGCCTCGGCCTTGTCGCCTTTCTCTGCCTTCTCTGTCTTTTCGGTCTTGTCTGACTTGTCTGACTTCTCCGAGGATGCCGATGTCTCCTTGTCTTTCGACTCAGATTTCGAGGTGGGACCGCTCCCGCCGTCTTTCTTGGCGTAGTCGGTGATGTACCAGCCGGTGCCTTTCAACTGGAAGGCCGGCGCGGACATCAGCTTGTGCACGGGGCTGCCACAGGTTGGGCAGACCGTGATCGGCGGGTCGGAGAACTTGCGGATCAGTTCGAAGCGATGGTGCTGCGCCTCGCACTCGTATTCGTACAGGGGCATTGATACTTTCTACTCGAGGACGTCTCCGCTGTCGTTGGCCAGCATCAGTTTGCGATGCAGCCACAGCGGTGCGGTGCCGTTGCCAAGCAGGGTGTCATGGAAGGTGCGAAGCGAAAACGCCTTTCCCTGCTCGTGTTTGTAGTCTTGCCGAAGCTTCAACATCATCAGTTTGCCGATGCTGTAGACAAGATAGGTGGGATCGAAGGTACCGCGTTCGGCCTCGCGACGGGCGCTCGCTTCTTCCATGAACGCCTCATCGCGGAACAGCCGGACGCCCTGCTCCACTGACAGATCTTCCGTGTGCAGCCGGATACCGACGACGAATCGCACCAGCCTGATGAGCGCCTCCGCCAGCTGACCGAGCTTGACGCCAGGATCGGTGCGGCCGAAGCCGGCCTCGATCATCATGTGCTCGCAGTAGTGGGCCCAGCCCTCGACGAATGACGCGGGCGCAAACAGGATCGATCGGCGCGCTTTCGAGGTCACCTTGCGCAGATGCTGGTAGTGCAGGAAATGCCCGGGATAGACCTCGTGAATCGAGATTGACCACAGCGTCGGGTAGTTGTAGTCGCGGAGGTACTCGTGCTGCCGTTCGACCGGCCATGACGCGTCGGCATCAGTCAGGTAATAGAAGGCGCGACCCGGCTTGCTCTCGAAGGGTCCCGGCGTCCACATACTGGCAAACGACCAGCGGTAGAACTCCGGCGTGGGCGCGACCACGATCGGTTCGCCTTCGGGTACCGTGATGAGTCCCTGTCGTTCGAGAAATATCTTCAGCTCGTCGACTTGCTCTCGCCCCATGCCGACCAGCTGTCCCGGCTTCGGATGAACGGCCTTCGTCTTCGCCCACAGCTCGAGCGGATCCTTGTCTTTACCGCCGGCCCTGCCTGCCAGTGACCGGAACTCTTCCTGTGTCTTCTGCAGCTCCCGCAGGGCGATGTTGAGCAGCTTGTCGACGGGCATCGACAGCCCTTCTTCCAAGCGGACCTTCTGCTCGAACTTATCGACGCCAAGGCGGAACGACGATCGCGCCTTGGGCGCCACCTCGGTTTCCAGGTAGTTCGCGTATGCCGCGACGGACTTCGACGCTTCTTCCTGCGCATCGGCGAGGTCGCCGAGCAGATGCAGATCGTCGACACTCGAAAACGCCCGCGGCAGGTCGTCGTCGATAAACTTGAGGGTGCCGCGCATCGCCTCGATGCCGACCTTGCAGAAGATGCCTGGCGGTTCCTTGATATTATCCCGCGCCGACTGAATGAGCCGCGGCACCTGCCGCAGCTTTGACAGCACACGGCGGGCACGCTCTGGGGGCGAGGCGTGCGTGAAGAGCGTTTGCGCGGCCAGGCTGGTGGCGAGCACATCGGCGTACATTTGAGGATTGCGCTCCCAGGTGCGCACCTCTTCGAGCTCGAACATGCGGCCACGTACGTGGTCGGCGAGCATCCGGTGTTCGAGCGCTTCGATGGGCGTCAGGCCAGCACGATCGATCTCTTCCAGGCGGCGCAAGTAGCCCGATAGCGCCCGGGCATTCTGCTCGATACCCTGGCGGCTCAGATCCTCGAGCAGATCGTCATGGGTATGGACACCATCGAGCGTGGCGTGGGTCGGGTGTGTTTCGTGGAGGTACCCAAGAAGGTCGTCAACGAAATGCGGAAGCGGTTCGGAAGCGGGCATGGCTCCTGCGACGATGGGATCCGCCGGTAGCGGCCGGGCTGGCCAGCCGGACGATCCGCCAATGGTACAATGAAAGCTTAATTTCATGGCCGGTACGCTGTTCGTGGTCGCCACGCCAATTGGCAACCTCGAGGACATTACGGCCCGGGCGCTGAGGGTCCTCCGCGAGGTTGCGCTTATTGCCGCGGAAGACACCCGCCGGACCTCCCAACTGTTGTCGCGGTATGGCATCGCCACCCGCACCACCAGCCTTCACGAGCACAACGAGCGCCAAAAAACTGACGAGCTGCTGACTCGGCTCGGCGCCGGCGAGAGCATCGCCTTGGTATCCGACGCTGGAACGCCGACGGTTTCTGACCCTGGCAGCCATTTCATCGCCGCTGCGATCGCGCGCGGTGTGAGGGTGGAGCCTATCCCAGGACCAAGTGCGGTGATGGCGGCGCTCTCAGTTAGTGGGTTCGAACTTGATGGGTTCTCTTTTTTGGGGTTTCCACCACAATCTGGAACGGCAAGGAGGCGCTGGTTCGAGCGCCTATCCGCTCTAGGCCCTTGCGTGGTCTTCTACGAGGCACCTCACCGCATCCGCTTTTCGCTCGAAGATCTTCAGCGATCCATTGGCGATGTGGAAGTCGTCGTTGGCCGTGAGGTGACGAAGGTGCACGAAGAATTTCTGAGAGGTCCGATCTCTTCTGTACTCGGCAAACTCCAGGCGGGACCTCTCGGTGAATTTACAATTGTTGTCTATTTCGGTCATAAGGCAGAACGTGTTCGGCTCAGCGCGCCACCAACCGCACTCGACGTTTTGTTAGAATTCAGTCAAATGACAGATAGTGGCGGTCTTACGCGCCGGCAAGCCATATCTAAGCTCAGCAAGAATCACGGCCTGAGCGCTAAAGAGGTCTACTCGCTCGTCGAAGCGGGGAAGATTTCTGCCCGTTGACCTAATTCGCTCGGTTCTGTTAGATTTCCTCTGAAATTTCGGTGAATCGAAGTGCTTGCGTCAGGGCGTAGACGATGGCGAAGCAGCGACCGCAACCGAAAGTGAAAGACGGCGGCCCGGCCGCTCCTGCCGTGCTTTCCACGGCCCCCCCACGACGTTCCACGTACGTCGAAGCCGTCGCCCTCTATGAGAAGGGTCTCGAGACGCTTCAGCGCCACGATTACGACATGGCGCTTGAGCTGCTTCAGTCGGTCCTAACCAGATTTCCCGAAGAAAAGGAGCTGCATGAGCGCGTTCGGCTGTATCTGAACGTATGCGAGCGCCATGCGACACCCAGGGTCGCCGCGCCCCGAACGGTCCAGGAACGGCTCTATGCCTCAACGCTCGCCATCAACGGCGGCCAGTACGACGAGGCCATCTCGCACCTCCGCCTTGTGCGTGACGAGGATCCCGACAACGATTACGCGCTCTACATGCTGGCCGTCGCTCACGCCCAGCGTGGCGACCATGCTGAAGCCGTCGCGCACCTCGAACGCTCGATCGCGTTGAACTCCGAGAATCGGGCTCAGGCGAGACACGATCCGGATCTCGATCCATTACGCGACGACGAGGCCTTTCGATCAGCTCTTGAACGTCACACATCCAGGCAGGGCGAGACCTCCCGTCTGTTTCGCTCATCCCACCCAAGAACCGCACGATAATTGAGCACCTGATCCTGTCGATCAGGAAGGAATTGACACTCGCGCTATGTCCGACGTTCATGTCGTAGTGCTGGCAGCCGGCAAAGGGACGCGCATGAAGTCGGCGCTGCCCAAGGTGCTCCACCGCATCGCCGGCGAATCGCTTCTCGACCACGTGCTCAACAGCGCTCGCTCGCTCGCGCCTCGCACGCTCACCATCGTGATTGGCCACCAGGCGGACGACGTCAAAGCGGCAATGTCGAGGCACGCTGACCTCGGCTTTGTGGTGCAGGAGCCACAGCTCGGAACGGCGCATGCGCTGCTCGTCGCAGAGCCGGCCCTGGCCGGACAACGAGGGACGCTGGTGTTGCTGTCCGGCGACGTGCCGCTACTCAGCGCGCACACGCTTGAATCGCTCGTGAACACGCACGTAGCAGCTCGCGCGGCCGCGACTGTCGTAACGGCAGTTGTCGAGGCGCCTCGCGGCTACGGACGCATCGTCAGGGACGGCGGCCGCATTGCAAGGATCGTGGAGGAGAAGGACGCAACAGATGACGAGCGCGACGTTAGGGAAATCAACGCCGGCATCTATGCCTTCGAACTGGACGGGCTGTTCGACACGGTGAGGAGTATCCGTGCGGAGAACGCACAGCGCGAGTACTACCTTCCAGATCTGGTGTCGATCTACAGGTCACGGGGCCGCGTGGTGGAAACACTCACCGTTGACCAGCCGCGGGAGATTCTTGGCATCAACACGCGCGCCGAACTCGCCGCGATTGAGACGTTGTTCAGAATGTCGACGAACGAACGGTTGATGGCAGAAGGCGCCACACTCGTCGATCCAGGCACTACCTACGTGCACGGCAGTGTGCGGATCGTTGCCGACACCGTCATCCACCCTGGGGTGTCGCTCGAAGGCCGGACAACGATCGGCGCCGGGTGCGAGATCCACAGCGGCGTGCGCATCGTCAATTCAACGATTGGCGACCGCGCCACGGTGTTGAACCATTGCGTGATCACCGATTCGCGCGTGCGGGCGCGGGCATCGGTTGGTCCGTTCGCGCACCTGCGCGGCCACGCAGACGTCGGCGAAGCGGCGAAGATCGGCAACTTCGTCGAGCTGAAGAAGACGGTACTCGGCACCAACAGCAAGGCATCCCACCTCGCGTATCTCGGCGATGCCGTCATCGGCGACCAGGTGAACATCGGCGCCGGGACGATTACGTGCAACTACGACGGTGAACGAAAGCACGTCACCACGATCAAGGACGGCGCGTTCATTGGCAGCGATACGCAATTGATCGCGCCGATTACAGTTGGCGAAGGTGCATATGTCGGCACGGGAACTACGGTCCGTGAAGACGTTCCGCCTGGATCGTTGGCTGTGAGCGCTGGAAAACAGCGCAACATTGAAGGATGGGTCGCGGCGCGAAGGCGCAAGCGCTGACCTCAAAGAGTCACTATGTGCGGAATCATTGGCTACATCGGCCCTAAGGACGTCGTCCCCGTGTTGGTGGACGGCCTGCGCAAGCTCGAGTACCGCGGCTACGACAGTGCCGGGGTGGCTGTCGTCAAGAACGGCGTGATGAATCTTCGACGCAGCGCCGGCAAGCTCTCGAATCTCGAGCTGGCGATCGCGGCCGACCCGCTGTCTGGTGACTACGGCGTTGGGCACACGCGCTGGGCCACGCACGGTCGGCCGACCGAAGAGAACGCGCACCCACACCGCGACTGCACGGGCAGAATCGTCGTGGTGCACAACGGGATCATCGAGAACTATCTCGATTTGAAACGCGAGCTGATCCAGCAAGGCCACAAGTTCGTCACCGAGACCGACACCGAGATCGTGGCTCACCTCGTCGAACGGGAGATGAGACACGATGGCCTCGAGGAGGCGGTGAAGCGCGCGCTCATGCTGATGCGCGGACTCTTTGCGCTGGTGCTCATCTCAGCGGACGATCCCGAAAAGATCGTCGCGGTTCGCAAGGGTCCGCCAATCGTCGTGGGCCTGGGCGACGGCGAATTTTTCGTCGCCTCGGACATTCCGGCAATTCTGAGCCACACACGCGATGTGGTGTTCCTCGGCGACGAGGAGATGGCCATCATCACCAGGTCCGGTGTGTCGTTCACCGACTTCTTCGGCCGCCCGGTCTCGATCGCAACCCAGCGCGTGCTGTGGGACCCGATTATGGCGGAGAAGGCCGGCTACAAGCACTTCATGCTCAAGGAGATCTTCGAGCAGCCCACCGCCGCACGTGAAACGATTCTTGGTCGCGTTTCCCAGGACTCTGGCAAGGTGTTCCTGGAGGAGATGAACCTGAGCGATGCCGATCTGAGGAAGATCGATCGCGTCACGATTCTGGCCTGCGGCACGTCGTGGCACGCAGCGCTGGTCGGAAAATTTCTCATCGAGCACCTGGCGCGAGTGCCCGTCGAAGTGGACTACGGCTCTGAGTACCGCTACCGCGACCCGATTACGTCGAAGACGTCACTCGCGGTGGTCATCACCCAGTCGGGCGAAACCGCCGACACATTGGCGGCACTGCGCGAGGCCAAACGCGACGGCGCACGCAGCCTCTCCATCTGCAACGTTGTCGGGAGCATGGCGACGCGCGAAACAGATGGCACTATCTACACGCACGCTGGTCCAGAGATCGGCGTGGCGTCGACCAAGGCCTTTACGTCGCAACTGGTGGCGCTCTATCTGCTCGCCCTGCGGATCGGACAAGCGCGGGATGCGTTGACCACTGAACGATCGCGCGCGCACGTTGATGCGCTGCTGCAACTGCCCCTGCTCCTTGAGCAGACGCTGAAGTTGTCTGACGAGGTGGCCAGGATCGCGAACCACTTCCACAACCGATCCGATTTCCTCTACCTGGGACGTGGTATTCACTATCCGATCGCGCTCGAAGGCGCCCTGAAACTCAAGGAGATCTCCTACATCCACGCCGAGGGCTACCCGGCTGGCGAGATGAAGCACGGCCCGATTGCGCTCATCGACGAACAGATGCCGTTGGTAGCGCTCGCTCCTCACAATCACGTCTTCGAGAAGATGATTGGCAACATGCAGGAGGCCAAGGCTCGTGGCGGATCGGTGATTGCGCTTACCACCAAGGGCGACACCCATCTCAGCGCCATCCTCGACAAGCACCACGACTTCATCCTCGAAGTGCCAGTCATGCCGGAGCTGCTGACTCCGATCGCCATGGTCGTGCCTCTACAGCTCCTTGCTTATGACATCGCGGTTCGCCGCGGCTGCGACGTCGATCAGCCGCGCAACCTTGCCAAGAGCGTCACGGTGGAGTAGCTCCCGGATCGGAGGTTCGAGGTTGGGAACGGGCGGGACGATGCTACTCTGAGAGTGATCGTTTTCACCCGGATCGCCGCGTCCCATCGCGGCCGGCTTCCAACCCTCAAACCTCCGGCTCCGCCTCGATGCAATTTCTCGACACGCTTAATCCTGAACAACGCGAAGCGGTCGTGCACACGCACGGTCCGTTGCTGATCCTTGCCGGTGCGGGTTCTGGCAAGACGCGCGTCATCACCAGCCGCATTGCGTATCTCGTCGGCAACGGCCACGCCGAGCCGCATGAGATTCTCGCAGTGACCTTCACGAACAAGGCCTCCGAAGAGATGCGGACACGCGTCTCGCAATTGCTCGGCGAAGACTGCGGACGGATGTGGGTGTCGACGTTCCACTCCCTCTGTGCTCGATTGTTGCGGCGAGAGGCTCCAGCGATCGGCTTGTCGCGCGATTTCGTGATCTACGACTCGTCCGATCAGATTTCTGTGGTGAAGCAGGCGCTGAAAGCACTTCAGATCGATGACAGCTTCGTGCAACCGCGCGCCGCGCTGTCACGGATCAGCCAGGCCAAGAACAAGATGGAAGGGCCGGAGGCGATGTCGGCGTCGGCTGGCTGGAATCGTCGGGACGAACAGATTGCCAAGGTCTATGCGTACTATGTGAACGCATTGAGGGAAGCGAGCGCACTCGATTTCGACGACTTGCTTCTGAAGACCGTTGATCTCGTCGAAAAGAGCCAGAGTGTCAGGCAGAAGTACGGCACGCAGTTCAAGTTCGTGATGGTCGACGAGTACCAGGACACGAACCGTCCGCAGTACGTGCTCATTCAGCGCCTCACCGAGATCTACCGGAACTTGTGCGTCGTTGGCGATCCCGATCAGTCGATCTACAAGTGGCGCGGCGCGGACCTTCGCAACATCCTCGACTTCGAGCGCGACTACCCGGAAGCGGTCACGGTCAAGCTTGAGCGCAACTACCGGTCGACCCAGGTCATTCTTGACGCGGCATCCGCCGTCATCAGCCAGAACCGCAATCGCAAAGACAAGCATCTGTGGACCGACCTGAAGGGCGGCGCACGGATCACGTACTACCGTGGTGGCGACGAACTGGAAGAAGCCGACTTCATCATGCGGTCGGCCAGAACGGGCCTCGCCGACGATGTCGAAGCGATGGTGGCGGTGCTGTATCGAACCAACGCGCAGTCTCGTGCGATCGAAGACGCGTTGATGCGCGAGGGGTTGTCCTACAAGATTGTGGGCGGCGTCAGGTTCTACGAGCGCAAGGAGATCAAGGACGCGCTCGCCTACATGCGCCTGGTAATCAACCCGCACGACGACGTCAGTCTTCGACGTGTCATCAACACCCCGGCCCGAGGGATCGGCAAGGGCGTCATGGACGCGCTCGAGAAGGTTGAGGCCTCAGCAGGAGACGCGAACCTCCCCCCGCTCTTTGCCGGGCTGCAGCCGGCCGTGACCTCGAACTCATTGTGGGCGCGGCTGGTGCGCGGGCTCGAGGGGCGCGTGTTCAGCGGCAGGGCGGCCACGTCACTGGCGGCGTTCAGGGACTTGATCGTCGGCTTGACGGACATTGCCAGGACGGACGCGGTGTCCACCACCATTGGCAAGATGCTCGACCGCAGTGGCTACCTTCAGGATTTGCGCGAGGATCAGAGTGAAGACGGCGAGGCGCGAATCGAAAACCTCGCCGAGTTGGTGTCGGCCGCGCGCGAGTATGAAGGCCGCGACCAGGAACCGTCACTCGGAGGCTTCGTCGATCGACTGTCGCTGCTTTCCGATGTCGACGAAGAGCAGGGGACCAAGGACGCGCGTATCTGGATGATGACGCTGCACAGCGCCAAAGGGCTGGAGTTTCCGATGGTCATCCTGGCCGGGCTCGAAGAAGGCCTGTTCCGACACTCGAGGTCAGCAGAAGACGATGACGAACTCGAGGAAGGGCGGCGCCTGGGCTACGTCGGCATGACCAGGGCCCGACGCAAGCTGGTCTTGACGGGTGCTGCCAGGCGGCGTGTCTTCGGCGAGTACCAATCGAGTCAGCCCTCGCGCTTCATCGACGAAGTGCCTGCGGACCTCATCGACCGCGTGCAGCCGTCGTTCAGCGGCTCTGGTTTTCAGAGCAGCTTCGGACACTCACACTACGAGTTCAAGACCAATCCTTATGGTCGTGGCGGAGGCGGGCGACGCGCCGGTACCCGAGAGGACACTCCGACCTATACCGCGCCGGCCTACGCCTACGAGGACGAGGATCAGTCGAGTGGCATGTCACTGAGGGCCGGTATGCGCGTAAAGCACTCAACATTCGGCGTGGGCAATATCATTTCCGTCGAACCCGTGGACGACGACTTGAAGCTCGTCGTCAGGTTCTCCAGTTCAGGGGTGAAGACCCTTCGCGCGAAGTACGCCAAGCTCGAGCCCGCGTAGATGGACCGTGCGGCCCGCATGGGCGGCTAGATCGCGGGTCCGCTCCCCGTGGGTTCGGATTCCTCAATAGAGTCAACCGCGACCACGTCTTCCTTCCCGAGTTTGGCGATCGACACCACCTTGTCGTCACCCTCGATGTCGATCATCTTCACGCCCTGCGTCGCACGACCAATCGCTCTGACGTCGTCGGTCTGCATGCGGAGAATCATGCCCTGTTGTGTGATTAGCAGTAGCTCGTCACCCGCCTGCACATACGCCACGCCCACGACGATGCCGTTTCGTTCAGAGGTGGTGATATTGATGATGCCGACACCGCCACGACTCTGGGTGCGGTACTCGTCAATCTCGGTCCGCTTACCGTAGCCTTGCTCGGTGACGGTCAGCACCGTGCCACCAGGCTTGACGACTTCCATGCCGACCACGAAGTCGTCGTCGCGAAGCTGGATGCCGCGGACTCCGTAAGCGGTGCGACCCATGGCGCGGATGTCGCCTTCTTCGAAACGGATCGACATGCCGTCGCGAGTGCCAATCAGGATCTCGCCACTGCCGTCGGACACCTGAGTGGCGATGACTGAATCGCCTTCCTCGACACCCATCGCGATAATGCCGCCAACTCGGGGATTCGCAAACGCGGACAACGCCGTCTTCTTGACGACGCCCTTGCGCGTGCCCATCACGACAAACCTGTCGTCATCGAACGACTTCACGGCAATCGTGGCAGCAATGCGCTCGCCTTCTTCCATCGACACCAGATTGGCGATGGATTTGCCTTTGCCGCCCGGACCGACGTCCGGAATCTCGTGGACCTTCAGCCAGTAGGCGCGACCACGATCCGAAAAGATCATGATGTAGGCGTGGGTGGAGGCCACGAACAGGTGGCTGACGAAGTCTTCTTCCTTCGTCCGCATGCCAATGCGTCCCTTGCCACCGCGCTTCTGGTTGCGGTACGTGGAGATGGCCGTTCGCTTGATGTAGCCGGTATTGCTGACGGTGATCGCCATGTCTTCCTCGGCGATCAAATCTTCGATGTTGAGCTCTCCAGCCTCGCCCTCGATGATCTCGGTGCGGCGCTCGTCGCCGTAGTTCGCCCTGACTTCCTTCAGCTCGTCGGCGACGATCTGCATGAGCAGGCGCTCGCTGGCCAGGATCGAACGGAGCCGCTCGATGGTCAGGAGAAGCTCCGCGATCTCATCGAGGATCTTCTGCCGCTCGAGACCCGTCAGCCGCTGTAGCTGCATGTCGAGGATGGCCTGCGCCTGGATCTGCGACAGGCCGAAGTTCGTCATCAGCCCCTCGCGGGCCTCGACGACGGTCTTGGAGCTGCGAATGAGAGCAATCACCTGATCGAGGTGATCGAGCGCGATCTTGAGGCCCTCAAGGATGTGGTAGCGCGCTTCGGCCTTGCGGAGCTCGAACTCGGTGCGGCGACGGACGATCTCGCGCCTGAACTCGACGAAGCTTTCGACCAGTTCGAGGAGGCTCAGTACTTTGGGACGCCCACCGACGATGGCGAGCATGATGATGCCAAAACTTGACTGCAGGGGGGTGTGCTTGTAGAGATTGTTCAGCACCACTTCCGGCAACTCGCCACGCTTCAGCTCGACAACGATGCGCATGCCATCGCGATCGGATTCGTCGCGCAGGTCGGAGATGCCCTCCATGACTTTCTCGCGCACAAGGTCCGCGATGCGTTCAATCAGGCGAGCCTTGTTCACCTGGTACGGAATCTCGGTAAAGATGATGGACTGGCGGTCGCCCTTCTTGCTGGTCTCGATCTCGTGCTTCGCACGCATGAGAATCGAGCCGCGACCCGTGGTGTAGGCCTGAAGAGCGCCGCCGCGCCCCACGATGTAGCCGCCGGTCGGAAAATCTGGTGCCGGAATCAGGCGAATGAGATTTCGCAGCTTCTCGGCTCGCGTCGGAACCGGCTGCGCCATGTCGGCGCGCAGGTGGGTGTTGTCGATCACCCACAAGCAGCCGTCGATCACTTCCGTGAGGTTGTGCGGCGGGACATTGGTCGCCATGCCGACGGCGATACCCGCAGAACCATTGACCAGCAGGTTCGGAAACGGTGTCGGCAGCACCGTCGGCTCTTCGGTGGTTTCGTCGTAGTTGGGTACGAAGTCGACCGTCTCCTTATCGAGATCGGCCATCATCTCGTCGCCGAGCGACTGCAGGCGCGCTTCGGTGTAGCGCATCGCCGCTGGAGAGTCGCCGTCGATCGACCCGAAGTTGCCCTGGCCGTCGACCAGCTGGTAGCGCATGTTGAAGTCCTGCGCCAGGCGGACCAGCGTGTCGTAGATCGAGGCATCGCCGTGAGGGTGGAAATTTCCCATGACCTCGCCGACGATCTTTGCGCACTTACGATAGCCGCGGTTCGAGGCCAGCCCCATCGTCTTCATGCCGTACAGCACACGGCGATGGGCCGGCTTCAGACCGTCGCGCGCATCCGGCAGCGCTCGGCCGATGATCACGCTCATCGCGTAATCCATGTACGAACGCTTCATCTCGTCTTCGATGTTGACGGGAAGCAGCTGGGAGGTCAGTTCGCTCATCTGAGTGCTAAGGGGTGTGAAAGGTGCTGGGAGTGCGAATCGCGCTTGCGGTGCTGCACCTTAAACGTCGAGGTTCTTCACGTCGAGCGCGTTGTCTTCGATGAACTTGCGTCGCGGCTCCACCTGATCGCCCATCAGGGTGGTAAACATCAGGTCGGCTTCGGTGTGATCTTCGGCGCGCACCTGCAGCAGCGTGCGAATCTTGGGATCCATGGTGGTCTCCCAGAGCTGTTCGGGGTTCATTTCGCCAAGACCCTT
>CADEEX010000001.1:11161-61464 GCA_902826465.1 uncultured Acidobacteriota bacterium | reverse complement strand
TCTCTTCGAGCGACGCCGCTTCCTGCAGCACGCCGCGCGACAGCGTCTGTGCCGACCCGGCCACCTGCGTGGCGGCCTGGAAGACCTGCTCGGATCCGTGACGGAGCTGCGTCGTCGCCTGCATCAGCGTCCGGCTGATCGTTCTGATCGACTGCCCGACCAATGCGGCCAGCCCTAACCCCACGAGCAGCGAGATGGCGATGGCCGTGCGGACGATGGTGTAGATCGAGGCGGCTTTCTCGCGGTCCGCAGTGAACTGCGCCGAGACGATTTCTTCGATGCCCCGTGCCAGCGTGGCGGCGGTTTCGCTGTGTGCGCGTCCGCCGTCGGTGGATTCGGCCGCCTCGAGCGCCTGCATGGCGCGCGCGAACTGCTCGGTCTTGGCCCACTGATCGGACCAGGCCTTCATGGCGTCGCCCATACCACGGGCGTTGTCGGCCACCTGCTGATGCACGTGCCCCGAGGCTTTCAGCTGCTCGATGAGTTGTCCGAGCCGCGCATAGCCTTCCTGAATCTGTTTCGATTCGGCGGTGACGACGGCCGAGTCCTGTTTGGCCGTCGCGATGACCACCAGGCGCTCACGCGCGTTGAGGTCGGCGACCAGGAAACGCGCGTCGACGGCTTCCTGAAGTGCGCGTCCCGAGACGCCGGCGATCTGATCGACCCGACCCTTGAGTGCGCTCGAGGACCAGAGGGCGATGCCGCCGATCGTCATCGCCGTCACGACAATACTGCCGAACCCGGCGAAGAGCTTCTTGCTGATTGACCAGTGCTTCATGACCTCAGATCCTTGAGTTGGAGTGCCGAACTAGCCCTTTTTCATCGTGACCGGAATCGGCGGGATGCGCGCCAGTTCGACGGTCAGGCTGATTTTTGCCTTGCGGGGTGCGAAGCCGGCCTTTTCGAATGTCACTTCCCATTCGCCCTTGCCCATGCCGCCGATGGCCCACTCGCCCTTGGCGTTCGACGTCGCGTCGATGCTGCCCGCCGAACCCGGCAGCGTCGCCTTGACCGTGACACCGTCGATTGGGGCGCCACCCTCGTCGACGACCGAACCCTGGACCCGACCCATGCCGTGGAGCTGTGCCCACGCGTTCGCGCTGAGACCGAGCACCACCACCACCATTGCCAGCAACACCTTCTTCATCGTCGTTCTCCTCCGTTCAGAGCGTCCGGCTCCCTGTTGAGCGGACATGTCATTCCCGCACAACCAATCGGCGCCCAGGAGGGTCGCTTGAGACGCCACGCGGTCTGGCATGCACGAGTGCGCAGGGAACGCAACCGAGCGCTCAACGGCGTCTTCGAGCGCCGGCCGGCACAGTTCTGTGGGTGCGCGCCGATTGGTGTTCCGGTTGCCGGATCTGGCGGCGTATTCACACGCCGGATGCCGTGACCGGATTGTCGGAAACGCGATAGGCCGTCGGAAGAACGACAGCTCGCGACGATGGTGGTCCGCGGAAGTTCACGTTTTCTCGCATGTGGCGTGGGCGTGAGGGGCTGACGAACAGAGGTACGGCCCTTGCTCCAGCGGCCGAGGATCGGGTGGCCCTGACGCCACACGGCGGATTGAAGGATTGAACCTGTGAACCAACAGATGACTCTGGGTGCGCGTTTGCTCGTCGCCATTGGTGCAGGCCTGGCCATCACCGTCATCGGTGCGGCTGTGCTGCTGTGGCAGCTGTGGGCCATTGAAGGTGCACCGACGCTGACGCTGCTGGTCGTGTCGACGATGGAGCTGGCCGCGGTGGCGGCCATCGGCTGGATGACGCACCGCCTGCTCGGCGGCTTGACGCGTGTGGCGTCCGAGCTGACGCGCGGCGCGACGCAGGTCACTTCGGCGTCGAGGCAGGTGGCGGCCTCGGCCCAGTCGCTCTCGCAGGGGGCCACGGAGCAGGCGGCCTCGCTCGAGCAGACCTCGGCCTCGATGGAACAGATGGCGGCAATGACGCGCCGTAACTCGGACAACGCCCGCAACGCCGCGGCCCTGGCCGATCAGATGGTGGGCGAAGCGAAGACCTCGACGTCGGCGCTGAGCGAGATGGTCCTCTCCATGGGGGCCATTCGTGAATCGAGCGGGAAGGTCGCACAGATTATCAAGACGATCGATGAGATTGCCTTTCAGACCAACATCCTCGCGCTCAATGCGGCCGTCGAAGCGGCCCGGGCCGGTGAGGCCGGGATGGGATTCGCCGTGGTCGCTGATGAAGTGCGCAACCTCGCCCAGCGCTCCGCCCAGGCGGCCCGCGACACGGCGGTGATGATCGAGGAATCGATCGCGCGCTCGCATGATGGTGCCGTGCACGTCGAGCAGGTGGCGCGGTCGATCGAGGCGTTCACGGCGACGGTCGACCGTGTCCGCGTCATGGTCGGCGAGGTGCGCGAAGCCAGCGAGCAGCAGACGCAGGGCATCGAACAGGTGTCGCAGGCGATCGCGCAGATGGAAAAGGTGACGCAGAGCACGGCGGCGACCGCGGAACAGAGCTCGGCGGCCAGCGAAGAACTGAACGGTCAGGCGAGCTCGACGATGGCGCTGGTCAGCGGTCTGTCGGCGATGGTCGGCGATGGTGGCTCCGCGCCGCGGTCGACGGCGGCCCCGGCCAGGCGTGTGGCCGCGATACCGATGGGGACCACGCGGCCGGTGGCCGTGGCGTCGTCGCAGGCGCGCCGGCGGAAGCCGGTCGCGCTGCCGGTCTCGCGCGAAGCGCGGGCCGCGTTCCCGCTCCTCGAGGAAGAGCACGATTTTCCTCAGGGCGACACCGGCACCTACGGCAAGTTCTGAACCCTGGCGTGACGTGCAAGTGAAGAAGTGACAGCGTGTGCCGAATTCTCTAGGGCAACCGACAATGATCCCATCGAAACAGTGGTTCGAACACATTGAAGAAGTGCTGACGCGGCTGTCGTGTGACAGCGTCGTCGAGCCGATCTGTGTGGAACGAATGCGGACGCAGCTCCTCGCCGCTGCGACCTTGCTCGACGAAGCGGCGCACGGTGAAGCCTCCGCCCTGGCGGTGGTCGTGCGGTCCTCGGCCGACTCGCTCGCCGCGGCCAACGCCGGTGTCATCGTCGAGGACACCCTGGCGCGATGGGAACAGGTGAAGACGCGTCTCGCCTCAGGCGAACCGCCACCGGTGCCACGACCGGCGACGCCTGGTGCGCTCGACGAAGAGCTGGTCACCCTGGCGAGCGATCCCGAAATGTCCGGCATGTTCGTCGCCGAGGCGCTCGATCACCTCGGCACGATCGAGAGCGTGCTGCTGCAACTCGAGGCAACGCCCGAAGACAAGAAGCTGCTGAACGACGTCTTCCGCCCCTTCCACACCATCAAAGGCAACGCCGGCGCGCTGGGTGTGACCTCGGTGCAGGAACTGGCGCACATCGTCGAGAACCTGCTCGACCTCGCCCGTGCCGGCAAGCACGTCATGGGGCCCGACGAGTTCGAGATCGTGCTGAAGGCTGTCGACCTGCTGACGCTGATGATCAACGAGCTGCCGGCTCGAATCGCTGGCCAGCCGGCGACCGACTGTTCCGGCCGCCGTCACGGACTGATGACCGCGGTCACCGCGCTGATTGCTGGCGGCAATCGACCGGTGGTCGCCGAGGTGGTCGTGGAGTTGGCAGAGGCCGGCGCCGACGCGGCGACGCCCCCCGAACGCTCCGCGTCAGCCCCGGTGCTGACTCCGGCGGCCGCGCTGGCAGTCGTTGCGGCGCTGCCGGTGCTGACGCCGGAAGAGGCGTTTGCCGAGCGCCGTACCGATGGCCTGGCCCCGGGACGTGTGCCGCCGCTGGCCGTCGTCCCTGACCCCGACCCCGCAAAGCAGACGCGTCGCGCCGAGGACACCGCGATCACCGTCAAGGTGGATACACGCAAGCTGGACAACCTGATCGACATGGTGGGCGAGCTCGTCATCGCGCAATCGATCCTTGCCGAGGACCCAGCGCTGTCCCGCTCGACCGACGAACGACTCGGCCGCCGCCTGGCGCAGTTGAAGCGCATCACCAGCGATCTGCAGCGCAACGCCATGGCGATGCGCATGGTGCCGATTCGCCAGACGTTCCAGAAGATGGCGCGCCTCGTCCGCGACCTCAGCAAGCGATCGGGCAAGCAGATCGAACTGGTACTGCAGGGTGAAGACACCGAGCTCGATCGCCGCGTCGTCGAAGACATCAACGATCCGCTGATGCACATGGTCCGCAACAGCGTCGACCACGGCATCGAGATGGCGGAGGCGCGCGTCAAGACCGGAAAGTCGGCGCAGGCCACACTCAGACTGAGCGCCTTCCACCAGGCAGGCAACATCGTCATCGAGATCGCGGACGATGGCGCCGGCTTGAACACCGACAAGATTCACGCCAAGGCCATCGAGCGCGGCCTTGCCACCGACGGCGTCACGTTATCGGCGTCAGAGATCCACCAGATGATCTTCCAGCCCGGGTTCTCGACCGCGGACAAGATCACCGAGATCTCCGGCCGTGGCGTCGGCATGGACGTCGTGCGCCGGAACATCGAGGCGCTGCGCGGCCAGATTGAAATCCAGACAGCCCGCGGTCAGGGCACGACGTTCTCGATCCGGTTGCCGCTGACGCTGGCGATTGTCGACGGCATCATGCTCGGCGTCGGCGTCGAGCGTTTCGTGGTGCCGACGTTTGCGGTGCGGGAGTCGCTGCGGCCGCTGGCCAGCCAGGTGCATACCATCCACGGTCGTCCGTGCATGGTGCAGGTCCGCGAGCGGCTGATTCCAACGTTGAACATCGGCGAACTGTTCGCGGTGTCCGGCGCGCGTCCCGATATCACCGACTGCACGGTGGTCGTGATTGAGGACGCTGGTCGCCCGGTGGCGCTGGTCGTTGACGAGCTGCTCGGCAAACAGGAAGTGGTGATCAAGTCGCTCGGCGATGCGTTCCAGGGCGTCCGCGGCGTGGCCGGTGGTGCCATCCTGGGCGATGGCCGCATCGGGCTGATCCTTGATGCCGGTGGCTTGATGGGTCTGATGGGTAAGAGCACGGCGCGTCAGGCGGCGTAGACATTTTGCGATTCGTCAGTGGAATGAAGGAGTAGAGACATGGAAGCGACCTTGGCCGTAGACGGCCAGACCGCGCATTCGAGACAGGTCGCCGGCGATCTCGCCGGAAAGTACCTGACATTCGCACTCGGCGCCGAAGAGTACGGGCTGCCCGTGCTCAAGGTGCGCGAGATCATCAAGGTGATGGACATCACCCAGGTGCCGCAGATGCCCGCGCACGTGCGCGGCGTCATCAACCTACGCGGCAAGGTGATCCCGGTCATCGACCTGCGCCTGAAGTTCGGATTCCCGCAGCAGGCCTATACCGAGCGCACCTGCATCATCGTCGTCGATGTGGCGCTGCAAGGGATGAGCGTAATGATGGGCATCGTCGTGGATTCCGTGTCCGAGGTGCTGAACGTTACCGGCGCCGAGATCGACCAGGCGCCCGAGTTCGGCGACCGCGTCACGACCGACTACATGCTCGGGCTGGCGAAGGTCAAGGGCACCGTCAAGATTCTGCTCGCACTCGACAAGGTGCTGGGCGCCGACGGCCAGGTCTCGCATCGCGTGTTCTAGATCCATGAGCGTCCCTGACGTGGTCTGGGCGGAAGCGCCCGACCTGAGCGATCGTGAGCTGAAAGCGATTACCCGTCTCGTCTACGAGAAGAGCGGGATCACGCTGCACAGCGGAAAGCGTGCCCTGGTCCTGGCGCGATTGCAGAAGCGCGTCATGCACGGCGGCTACGGATCGTTCGAGCAGTACCTCAAACATGTGCAGGCAGACACCTCCGGCGACGAGCTGACGGCGCTGCTCGATGCGATTGCCACCAATCACACATCGTTCTTCCGGGAGTCGCAGCACTTCGATTTCCTGCGCACGACGGTGCTGCCGGCGCTCGTGGCGCGGCCTGGCGCCGCACCGATTCTGGGATGGAGCGCCGCCTGTTCGTCTGGGGAAGAGCCCTACACCATTGCCATGACCTGCCTGCAACTCATGGGCGACGATGCCGGACGGCGCGTGCGCCTGCTGGCGTCGGACTTGTCGACCAAGATCCTGCGGGTCGCCAAGGCCGGAGTGTACGGCGACGATCGGGTGACGAACATCCCGTTCGACACCTTGAAGAAGTACTTCGAGAAAGGGCTCGGCGCCCAGAAGGGCACGGTCCGTGTCGGGCCTGCCGTACGGAAGATGATCGAGTTCCAGCAGGTCAACCTCCTCGAGTTGCCGCAGTCGGGCACGCTCTACGACTTCATCTTCTGTCGCAACGTGATGATCTACTTCGATGCGCAGGTGCAGCAGCGCGTCGTTCAAGGGCTCGAGCGCAAGCTCGCACCGGGCGGCTACCTGTTCATTTCACACTCAGAGAGTCTCAACGGCACGACGCATGGCTTGAACTGGGTGGCGCCGGCGATCTATCGAAGGGCGCTGAAATGAGCGTCCAGCTCGCCACCGCGACGCCGCTGGCGATGCCGCCGGTCACGTCCGACCGGCTGGTGGTTGGGATCGGCGAGTTCGCCATCGCGACGCGCGCCGATCAGTCGATCGTGACGCACGCGCTCGGCAGTTGCATCGCCGTGTGCCTGTTCGATCCCGTGGCGGGTGTGGCGGCGATGCTCCACTTCCTGCTG
This sequence comes from uncultured Acidobacteriota bacterium, assembly GCA_902826465.1. GTDB lineage: Bacteria > Acidobacteriota > Vicinamibacteria > Vicinamibacterales > CAVVIG01 > CADEEX01. Next base: position 54,832 of record CADEEX010000001.1, on the reverse strand, counting down.
CCGGAGTCGTCGATCAACCCCGAGCGGGCACGCACGCAGCCGGGCTCGTTCGCCGACACCGGCATTCCGCTGCTGTTCCAGACCGCGTACCAGTACGGGCTGGAGAAGAAGCGGACGATCGTCAAGCTGGCCGGCGGCGCCGAAGTCAGCGAGTCGGGCAATGCCGCACTGCAGATTGGCCGTCGCAATGCACTGGCGGCGAAGAATCTGATGTGGCGGAACGGCGTACTCATCAAGAACCACGACGTCGGTGGCAACGTCGCGCGCACGGTGCACCTGTCGGCGCGTGATGGACGAGTGCAGATCTTCAACGGACGGGAACTGCTCAAGGAGCTCTGAGGGCGATGCGAATTCTGATCGTGGACGACTCCGCGATGATGCGAAAGATGATCCGACGCGTCTTCGCTCTCGTCGACGTACCGATCGACGAGATCTTCGAAGCCGGCAACGGCGCCGAGGCGATGGAGGTGCTCGAGATGCACGACGACATTGACGTGCTGCTCACCGACATCAACATGCCGGTCATGTCCGGCACTGAGCTGCTGCGAGCGATCGCCAGGCAGCCCAAGTGGCGTCACATGCGGCGGGTGATTATCTCGACGGACGGTTCGGCGGCACGACGCGACGAGGCGGCGGGGCTCGATGTCCGCTGTTACCTCGAGAAACCTTTCAGTCCGGAGGTCATCAGAGATGTTCTCAACGAAGTGGCCTGACACGGCTCCTGTGGCCGGCGGCGCCGATGCCGTGCTGTCGGCGGTGTCCGATGTCGCCGAACGAAGCTTCTATGCGATGGTCGAGCCGTGCGATGCGGACCGCTTTGCCGAACTGGCGGCCGCGCATCGCGACTGGCTCGTCGCTGTCGTGCATTTTGCCGAGTCCGATTGCGCCGGCGACGTCAGGTGCCGGCTGCCAGTGGCCCTGGCCGAGCGACTGTTCGACGCGTTCAGCGGCCGCGATCCCGAAGACGAGGCGGCGCCGGCCGCTGAAATCCACGACCTTGTTGGCGAGTTCGCCAACATGATCTGCGGCTCGTGGCTGACCCGCGCCGCCAACGAGCGGACGTTCGGGTTGAGCCGCCCGGCCGTGACCGAGGCGGCGCTGCCGGAGTCGCCGGCGGCGCCTGGTGTCTCGCTGGCCATCGATGATCAGCCGTGCCTGGTCGAGGTGGTCTTCACCCTTGTGCCCGAAGGGGCAGCGGCACACTGACCGCCGACGCACCCATGACTTCCCCAGCCCGCAAGACCCGCGTTCTCATCGTCGATGATTCAGCGATCGTCCGGAAGATGCTTTCGGACGCACTCCGCGCCGACCCCGAGATCGAGGTCGTTGGCCTGGCGTCCGACCCGTTCGTGGCGCGCGATCTCATCCTGCAATACACGCCGGACGTCGTCACGCTCGACATCGAGATGCCGCGCATGGACGGGCTGACGTTCCTGCGCAAGATGATGCAGCATCATCCGCTGCCGGTCATCATCGTCAGTTCGGTGACGCAGACCGGATCGGCAGCCAGCATCGAGGCGCTCGCCGCAGGGGCGATCGACGTCATTGCCAAGCCCGGGGGGCCGCATTCGGTTGGACAGGTCGCCGAAAAGCTCAGACAGCGCATTCACGGCATCAAGCCTGGACAGCCGCTTCGGCTGTCGGCCTTCCGTGCTCCGGCGCAGACCGCCGCGCCGGTGGCGAGCTCGTTGTCAACGGCCAAGGGCATCATCCTGATTGGCGCCTCCACCGGCGGCACGCAGGCGATTGAATCGCTGCTCACGCGGCTGCCGGCTGACTCGCCTCCCATTCTGATCGTGCAGCACATGCCGGCGGGGTTCACCGCCGCGTTTGCGACGCGGTTGAACAGCGCCTGCCCGATGCAGGTGATCGAAGCCAAGGGCGGGGAAGTGCTGAAGCGCGGCACCGCCTACGTCGCTCCTGGCGACTACCATCTGCTGGTCGAAACGGTCGGCCTCGAACTGCGCACCGTCGTCAGGACCGGCCCCGCCGTGTACTACCAGCGCCCTGCGGTCGATGTGTTGTTTCATTCCGCCGCCCGGCTGCGCAACACACCGATGGTGGCGGCCCTGCTCACCGGCATGGGCGCCGATGGCGCGGATGGCATGGTCGCGCTCAGGAAAGCCGGCGCCATCACCATCGCCGAGGACGAACAGTCGTGCGTGGTGTTCGGGATGCCAAAGGAAGCGATCGCCAGGGGCGGAGCAGTGCACATCGCCACCCTGCTGGCGATGCCCAAGAAGCTCGCCGACAGCCTCGCCGAACTGCAGTCGGGCGCCGCGTTCAGAGCCGCGCGCTCGATCGCCTAGCGGCGTCGGCGTCGTTTGGTGCACTTCTGCTCCGGAGTGGAGTCTTGAGAAAGGTGGCCGATTAGAGGAACGGGTAGGAGTGACGATTCCGCGGTGACCAGCGCAAAGACACACAAAGGATCGGGCGGCATTTCGCGCAGCTTGACGGTGCTGCTGGCCGACGCCGACACGGCGGCGCGACATGTGCTGAGACGCGTGCTGCTGCGCGAGTTCAAGAGCACCGTCGTCGAAGCCGACAACGGCATCCGCGTGCTCGAGGAACTGGACAGCCAGGACATCGACGCACTCGTCCTCGACCTGAAGATTCCCGGGCTCGGCGGCCTCGAGGTGCTGCGTGACATCAGGTCATCGGTGCGTCATCGCCACCTGCCGGTCGTCATCGTCACCGAGAAGAAGGACGCAGAGACGATCAAGGCGGCGGTGGAGCTGGGCGTGTCCGACTATGTGCTGAAAGATCAGCACCAGGCGGTGGTTGTTGAACGCATGCGGCGGGTGTTTTCGTCCGAGCAGCAGATTGCGTCCAGTCGCAGCCACGCCGGACGGCGAACGGCGATGCAGGCGCCCAGCGCGTTCACGCTGCTGGTGATCGACGAAGACCTCGATTTTCGCCACTTCTGCTCGGATGTGTTTCGACAGAAGTATGAGGTCGTGACCATTGCATCGGCTGCTCAGGCGATGGCGATGTGCCTGAACCAGCCGCCGAATGCGATTCTGGTCGGGTCGAAGACCGGCACGATGAGTCAGGAGTCGTTCGCGAGGAGGATTCGGCAGCTCGACACGATGGCCGAGACACAACTCGTGGCCGTCATGACGAAGAGCCGGGTCGAGGAGGCGCGAGCGCTCGGGTTATTTGATTGGATCGCGGTGCGATCCTTCGTGCCGGAAACGTTTCTGCTGCAGTTCGAGCAGACGCTGCGGCCGCCAGGCGTGCTCGCCAAGGTGGCAGTGGCGATGCCGGGATTCAGGTCGCAGGCAATCTCGGCGGTGGAACAGGTGTTCGGCATGATGCTCGGCACCGAGGTCAACATCCTCGAGACGCCGCCGGTGGTGCCGAAGACGGGAGTCAGCGTGCAGGTGCCGGTGACACTCTCAGAGCAGAACGCCGACATTCTGGTGGGCGCCAGCATCAGCGAGAAGACCGGTCTGGAATTGGCGGCGCGGATGCTGCAATCGCCGATTGACGAGTTGCCAGGCGACGCCGCGACGAGCGCGCTCGCCGAGATTCTGAACATGGTGGGTGGACGCGTCCAGCACGGGCTCACCGCCAACGGCCTCCGGGCGCACATCGGGCTGCCGGTCACTGGCGCTCCGACCGATCCGGTAGGCGACACGGTCAAGATGGGATTCGGGTTCGACTCGATGAGCGGAGAGCCACAGGAATTCACGCTGTGTATCTCTGAGCGCGAAGCGGTGATGGCCATGGACACGGCCTCCTGAGCGCCGATAAGTTGAAAGAGATTTTGAGGAGCAGGCAACGTTATGCGAATTCTTGTCGTAGATGATTCCTCGACGATGCGGAAGATCATCTCGAACACCCTGAAGAAGATCGGGTGTGAGGACATCGTCGAAGCGGGCAACGGCGCCGAGGGGCTGCAGCAGCTCGGCACCGGCGGGATCGATTTCGTCGTGACCGACTGGAACATGCCGGTCATGAACGGGCTCGAGTTCGTGCGCGAGCTGCGCGGCCTTCAGGCCTCGGCCAAGCTGCCGGTGCTGATGGTCACGACCAACGCCGAGAGCACCGATATCGCCGGTGCCAAGGAAGCGGGCGTCAACGACTACGTCGTCAAGCCCTTTACCGCGGAGACGCTCAAGGAGAAGATGAGCGCCTTGCTCTCGAAGTGACCATGTCCACGACATCCGCCGAACCGACCGTCATTCCGAAACTGACCGAGGCCACCCTCGAGGTCTTCGAGACCATGGCCTTCACGACGCTGACGCCCCAGGAGGCGCTCACCGACAAGCCACAGCCCACGGCGAGCGTCATGGGCGCCGTGCGTTTTCTCGGCAGCCTGAGCGGCACCGTCTCGTTCTACGCCGCGGACGATGCGGCCTGCCAGATCGCCGGGCTGCTGCTCGGTATCCCGCCTGAAGAGGCGGACGACCAGACCGCCGACGCCGTGGGAGAGATTACCAACATGATCGCCGGTACGTTCCGCGCCAAGATGGCCCAGGGCGGCGAAACGCTCATGATCACCACGCCGACGGTGACGCGGGGCACCGACTTCACGTCGCAGCACTTCAACGTCGTGTCGCGGTGGCTCTGCCCGTTCCAGATGGGCGAGCGCACCGTGTTCGTTGAGTTGATCCTTCAGGCGGCATAGATTTCGCGCCAGCGGTCCGCCGCCCTGTCGGCGGACCGACACTTCCTTCCTGTCCTCGTCGGCGGTCCGGCCGCCATCCCGCGCATTCCCGTGAGAAACACGGGCCATTCCGTGCAGTTCTGAGCGGCACCCTGATTGCTGTTTCGCTGCTCGCGCGCCCACTGTCGTGGCGCCCGGAGCGAAAGAGCCATGTCCGATAACACTCAAGCCCCCGCGCCCGCCCCCGCGACTCCTCCGGCTGGCGCCACCGCCGCTGCCCCGAAGAAGAAGGGGAAGGGCACGCTGTTCATCATTCTCGGCGTCGTCCTCGTCCTGCTCGGTGGAGGCGGGGCCGCCGCCTACTTCACGCTGCTGGCACCGGCTGCCGAAGGCGAGGGCGACGGCGCGGCCAAGGCGGAAGAGCACAAAGCCCCCACCGCCAACGGCATCGTGACCTTCGAGCCGTTCATTGTGAATCTGGCCGATGCCGGCGGTCGCCGCTTCCTGCGCATCAACGTGCGTCTGCTCGTTCCGGAGGAAGAGGAAGGGAAGCACCTCCAGGAGAACAAGGTCACCATCGAGCGGCTCCGCGCGGCGATTCTCGATCTCCTGTCCACCCAGACCTCCGAACAGGTGTCGTCGCCGGACGGCAAGGCGGCGCTCAAGCACGCCATTGCCGAACACGCCAAACCGATTCTCGAGCATACCGAGGTGGTCGATGTCCTCTTCTCCGACTTCGTCGTCCAGTACTGAGACGTCGACACAGTTTCTCGGCATGCACGATGTCCGCTGCCGCATCGACGTCATCGTCGGTCATGGCTCGATCACGGTGCGTGACTGCCTCAAGCTGCAACGCGACAGCATCATTCGCCTGCGCGAGGCGGCCGGCGACGATCTGCTCGTCTACGTCCAGGGTGTTCCTGCCGCGTCGGGGGAAATCGTCGTCGACGACGAGACCACGTCGGTGAAGATCACCGAAATTCTGCCGCCCGCCGGCGCTGAGGCCGAACGGTGAACGACGTATTGATGACGCTGCGGACCGTCGTCAGCCTCGGTGCCGTGCTGGCACTGCTCGGGCTGTTCGTGTGGGCGCTCCGTCGCGGCAGCATTCGTCTGTCGGCGCTGGCGCCGAAAGGCACGATCGCGATCGAGACGGCGACGTCGCTGGGCGACCGCCGCCAGCTTGCGATCGTCGCCGTCGAAGGGCGGCGCGTGCTGATTGGCATGACGCCGACGGCCATTTCCGTGATCACCGAACTGGGTCCGAAGCCCGAGTCGACGGGAGCGGTGCGATGAGCACTGTTCGACGCGCAGGTCTGGCGCTGGCCGGACTCGCGCTGACGGCCACACCGGCACTGGCGCAGCCGCAGAACCTCGACATCAACATCGACGGCATCGGCGGCATTTCGGCGCCGCTGCAGCTGGTGATGGTGATGACGCTGCTGTCGTTCGTGCCAGCGATGCTCGTCATCATGACGTGCTTCACACGCATCGTCATCGTCTTCCATTTTCTGCGACAGGCGCTCGGCACCCAGGAGATGCCATCGAATCAGATTCTGATCGGCCTGACGTTGTTCCTGACCATGTTCATCATGGCGCCGGTCGCCGAGCAGGTGAACGTGCTGGCCGTGCAGCCAGCCGTCGACGGTCGGCTGACGGTGATGCAGGCGCTCGAGGCCGGCACACCGCCCGTGCGCGACTTCATGCTGAAGCAGACGCGTGAGGCCGACCTGGCCCTGTTCGTCGAGCTCGGCCACCTGCCGCGGCCGAACTCGCCGACAGACCTGCCGATGCGCGCGGTGATTCCGGCGTTTGCGATCTCGGAACTCAAGACCGGCTTCCAGATGGGGTTCTTCCTGTTCGTGCCGTTCCTGCTCATCGATCTGGTCGTGTCCACGACGCTGCTGTCGATGGGCATGCTGCAGCTGCCGCCGGCGATGATCTCGCTGCCGTTCAAGATTCTGCTGTTCGTCATGGTTGACGGTTGGAACCTGATTGTGTCGTCGCTGGTCCGCAGCTTTGCGTAGAGAGGAACGTGTTCGTGACTGATGCTCTTGTTGTGGGAATTGTTCGCCAGGCCATCGAAGTGGCGGTGATGGTCAGTATGCCGATGTTGGTCGCCGGACTGGTGGCCGGAGTCGCGGTCAGCGTGTTCCAGACGGTGACGTCGATCCAGGACAACGTGCTGGCGTTCATCCCCCGCGCGGCCGCGATCTTTGCGGTGTTCGCGCTGACGTTTCCGTGGATGCTGAGGGTACTGACCGGGTTTTCCCGCCAGTTGATCATGCGTTTGCCCGAGCTGGTGCGGTGATCGATCTCGCGCCGCTCATGGCTGTCGGGCTGCTGATGGTACGGCCCGGGGCCCTCATCATCGGCTCGCCGGCCTTTGGCGGCGTCTACGCACCAGCGCAGATCAAGATCGCGCTGACCGTGCTGCTCTCGGTGATGTTGTTGCCAACGGCGACGGTGCCGCACGCCGATTCGACGGTGGGTCTGGCGCTGATCGTCGGGCGCGAGATGGCGATCGGCCTCGCGCTCGGTCTGGCGATTCAGGCGCTGGTGGCCGGTGCCGAAATGGCTGGGCATCTGGCGGGCTTTCAGATCGGGTTGTCGTATGCGGCGATCGTCGACCCGGCCAGCGGCGTCAGGAATAACGTCGTGTCGTCCCTCTATGGGTCGATGGCGATGATCGCGTTCCTGTTGACCAACGGCCATCATGCCTTCCTTCGGGCGCTGTCGCAGTCGTATGAGTCGCTGCCGATGGGGGCCGGCCATGTCGGCGCGTCGCTGCCGCAGTCGGTGATGTCCGTGCTCGGACTGGTGTTCTCACTTGGTATCCGCATGGCGGCGCCGGTGATCGTCGTGCTGCTGTTGACCGAAGTCGGCCTCGGCCTGGTGGCCAAGGCCGCGCCGGGACTGAACGTCATGGTGGTCGGCGCGCCGCTGCGCCTGCTGGTCGGCCTGGCCTTGCTCGGCTTCGTTGTGCCGGCGGCATTCGGCGTGTTCTCGGGTTCCATCGGTTCGATCCTGCAGCTCGGCGTGCGCTTCGCCGACGTGTTCCGCTGAGGTCCGACCGTGTCAGATACCGAGAAACAGTTACCTCCTTCAGCCAAACGCCTTCGCGATGCACGCGAACGTGGTCAGATTGCCACCAGTCGCGATCTGTCGGCTGCCTTTGGCTCGCTTGCGGCCACGGCAGTTCTGGCCGGATCAGGCGCCGTGTTCCTGGTGCGGCTGGTGCGCGAGGTCTCGGAGTCGCTGCGCCGACTCGGCGACGCGCCGGCCCGGGACATTGCCGCGACCGACCTCTCCGCCATGATCTTCAGCGGCGGCATGCTCATCGCCGTGACCGCCGGTCCCGTGGCGATTGCGGCGGCTGGTGCCGGCGTGTTCTCGTCGCTGCTGCAAACCCGCTTCAACTACTCAACCAAGACCCTGGGACTCAAGTGGGACCGCTTGAGCCCGGCGAACGGATTGAAGAAGCTGGCGCCGTCGAAGGCCGGCCTCGACACGCTCAAGGCCATTCTCATCGCCACCGTGCTCGGTGTGCTCGCGTGGCGCGCCACCTACGGACTGCTCGCCGATTCGGCGCAGATGACCCACGGCAATCCCATGGCGTCTGCCGAGCGTGGCTGGGCCGATTCGACACGCCTCTTGTGGCAGGCCGGTTTCGTGCTGCTGGCGTTTGGCGCCGCCGACTACGCGCTGCAGAAGTACCGCTTCAACTCGAGCCTCAAGATGAGCCATCAGGAGGTCCGCGAGGAGGCGAAGCAGGATTCAAATCCCGAAATCAAGGGCCGGGTCCGGCGCATCCAGCGTGAAATGCACCGCAAGCGGATGCTGAAGGCCGTTGCCAAGGCGACGGTGATCATCACCAACCCGACGCACTTCGCCGTTGCGCTCGAATACAACCGCGAGAAGAACCCGGCGCCGATCGTGGTCGGCAAGGGCGCCGATCTCATGGCCGCCAAGATCCGCCAGATCGGACGCGAGCACTCGATTCCCATCATGGAAAACCCGCCGCTCGCCCGCGCCCTGTTCAAGGAATGCGAGATCGGCGACACGATTCCAGGCCCACTGTTCGGCGCCGTGGCCGAAGTGCTCGCCTACCTGATTCGCATCAAGCAACTGGTGATCTGAGATGTCGACTACGAAGCTGCCGAAGAAGTCGTCGCCGCTGAGCGGCACCGAAGCCATCGCACCCATCGCGGTGCTGTCGGTCGTGCTGCTGATGATCGTGCCGCTGCCGCCGCTGCTGCTCGACCTGTTGCTCTCGGTCGACATCGGTCTGTCGGTGGTGCTGCTCCTGACGGTCATCTACATCCGCCAGGCGGTCGAGTTCAACGTCTTCCCGTCACTGCTCCTGCTCCTGACGTTGATCCGGCTGTCGCTCAACGTCGCCGGCACGCGTCTGATTCTCCTGCACGGGGGCGACGGCGTCGAAGCGGCCGGCCACGTGATCATGGCCTTCGGCCAGTTCGTCGTCGGCGGCAACTTCGTGGTTGGCATCGTCGTGTTCATCGTGCTGATTGCGATTCAGTTCATCGTGATCAACCACGGCGCGGTCCGTATCTCTGAAGTGACGGCGCGGTTCACGTTGGACGCCATGCCCGGTCGGCAGATGGCGATCGACGCCGACCTGAACGCCGGCATGATCGACGAGAAGGAAGCGCGAATCCGCCGCGAGCGGGTGCGCAAGGAGGCCGACTTCTACGGTGCGATGGACGGCGCGATCCGCTTTACCCAGCGCGACGCCCTCGCGGCGATGCTGATCACCTTCGTCAACATCGTCGGCGGTCTCGTCATCGGCGTGTTCCAGCAGGGGCTCGACCTGGCCACCGCTGCCGAGACCTACACCATCCTGACGATCGGTGAAGGCCTGGTGACGGCCATTCCGGCCCTGCTCGTGTCGATGTCCGGCGGCCTGATCACGACTCGCGCCGCCACCGAGTCGAACCTCGGCGAAGAAGTTGCCGTGCAGTTGTTGGCACAGGCCCGCCCGCTCGCCGTCGCGGCGACCGTGCTGATTGGCCTGGCGCTGATTCCCGGATTGCCGAAGCTCTCCTTCCTGATGGTGGCGGCGTTGCTGGGTCTCGGTGCGCTGGCGACGCGGCAGAAGACCGCCAATGCCGCGGCCGAACCCGACGAACCTGAAGCGCTCCCGGCCGAGCAGTCGGACACGCCGGCGCTCGTCGATCCGCTCAGCATCGAGATCGGCTACGCCCTGGTCTCGCTGGCCGATGACAAGCAGGGCGGCACGCTGCTCAACCGCCTGCGCTCCATCCGCAAGCAGATCGGCGCCGAGACCGGCGTCGTGGTGCCGCCGGTGCACGTGGCGGACAACCTGCAACTCGGCCCGCGGTCGTACTCGATTCTCGTCAAGGGGGTCGAAGTGGCGAAGGGCGATCTCGTGCCCGACCGGCTGATGGCCATCAATCCCGGCACGGCCACCGCCCCGATCGAAGGCAACGCCACGCGCGAACCCGCGTTCGGTCTGCCGGCCTGGTGGATTCCGGTGGCACAGCGCGAGCATGCCTCGGCGTCTGGCTATACCGTCGTCGACCCGACGACGGCGCTGTCGACGCACGTCTCGGAGACGATTCGCGCCTTTCTGCCGGATCTCCTGAGCCGCCAGCAGACCAAGGAGATGGTCGATCGACTCGGACAGACCGCGCCGAAGCTGGTGGAAGAGCTCATTCCGAAGGTCGTCTCCCTCGGCGACATCCAGCGGGTGTTGCGGCAGTTGCTGCGCGAGCGGGTGCCGGTGCGCGACCTGGTGACGATTCTCGAGGCCATCGCCGACGCCCAGCAGAACCCGTCGAAGGACCCCGATGCGCTCATCGAGGCGGTGCGGCAGGCGATGGGCCGGACCATCTGCAAGCAGTATCAGAACGAGCGGGGTGAAGTGCCGGCCATCAGTCTCACCCCTCAACTCGAGACCCGGTTGATGCAGGCGCTGGTTCGGACCGAACAGGGCCCGGTGCTGGCCCTCGAGCCGAATCACGCCCAGGCCCTGGCCGCCAAGATCGCCGATGCGCTGGCCGGAGCGTTGGCACAGCCCGTGCTCTTATGCACGCCAATGCTCCGCCCGCATCTCTGGAGACTGTTCACACGCGTGCTGCCGCACATCGGGGTGCTGTCGCATAGCGAGATTCCGGCGCAGCTCAGGATTGCCACCGTCGCGGTGCTCGACTGACATGCATTTGAAGCGTTTTCGCGCCACAAACGTGCGGGATGCCCTCAGGGCCGTCCGCCAGGAACTCGGCCCCAAGGCCCTCGTGCTGTCGACGACGATGGTCCAGGCCCGCGGCTGGCGCGGTTTGATGGGCGCTCGCGAGGTCGAAATTTCAGCCGCGGCCGAGCGCCAGGAGTCGGACGAGCGACCGGAGCCGTCGGGAAACCGACAGCCGTTCGCCGCCAACGGCATCACGGCGCAGTTGCTGGCGACCGGGCTGGATCGCCGGATCGCCGAGGAAATCGCTGCGTCCATCCCCGAGCAACGCCGACGGTCTACGACTCCGGCGCGTCTTCGCGACGCCCTGGCGCATCGCCTGGCTGAACTCGCCGCCGTCGACGACGCCTACGCCGAGGCCGAAGTGTTCATTGGCCCTCCCGGCGCCGGCAAGACGACGTCGATCGCCAAGATTGCCGCGCAGGAGCGGGCGCGCAACGGACAACGGCTCGGCCTCCTTGCCGCCGACGGTTTCCGCATTGGCGCCGTGGAGCAGTTACAGGCCTACGCAGAGATTCTCGATGCGCCGTTCCGTGTGGCGCGCACCGCCGACGACCTCTACGACGTGCTGTCGTCGCGCCAGCGCACGCCGCTGCTCGTCGACACCGCCGGTCGCTCGCCGTCGGATCCCGCGAGTCAGGATCTTTTCGACGTGGTCGGACGCGCCAAGAACATTCGCACTCATCTCGTGATGCCGGCGTCGACCAGCGCCGCGGCGGCGCGCAAGATTCTCGAACGTTACGCGGACGCGCGGCCGACGCGCCTCCTGCTCACCAAGCTGGACGAAGCGGAATCGCTGTCGCCGCTGGTGAGCGTGCTGCACGAATGGCAGCTCCCCATTTCCTACATCGGCACCGGTCAGCGCGTGCCGGAAGACCTCAGTCGCGCGACGCCGGCGTTCCTCGCCGCGTCCGTGCTCGGCGAATCGGCGCCCTTGTCTGTGAGCCAGTCATGACCCAGCACACCACCACCGCTCTGCGCGGTTCCATCATCGCCATTACCAGCGGCAAGGGCGGCGTTGGCAAGACCAGCGTCGTCATCAACCTCGCCGCATCGCTGGCCCGGCTTGGGCACCGCGTCGGCGTCATCGACGCCGACTTCGGCCTGGGCAACGTCGACGTCCAGCTCGGGCTGGCGCCGGAGTTCCACCTCGGTCACGTCCTCAGCGGTGAGAAGACGATCGCACAGGTGACGGTCGCCGGTCCGAACGGCATCAGCATCATCCCCGCGGGGAGTGGCATCCGCGCGCTCACGCAGCTCGGTCGCGAGCAGTGGACGACGCTTGAAGCTGTCATCCGCGAGATTGCCACCGGCCTCGACTACCTGCTGCTCGACACGGCGGCTGGTATCTCTGACAACGTCATCGAACTGCTGCTGATGGCCGAGCGTGTGGTCGTCGTCACCTCCTTCGAGCCGGCCGCCGTGGTCGATGCCTATGCGGTCATCAAGATCGTCAGCGGCGCGGCGCCGTCAAAGGAACTGGGTGTGGTCGTCAACGCGTCGCGCGACGGCGACGAAGCGGGCCAGGTGTTCCGGCAGCTCGACGTCGCCTCGGGCCGCTTCCTCAATCGCCGGCTGCGCTACCTCGGGTTCGTCGTGCAGGACAGCGCGGTCCGCGAATCGATTCTCGACCAGCGTCCGGTCGTCAGTCATGTGCCACAGGCGGCAGCGAGCCGCTGCTTCCGGGTCCTGGCGTCGCGCATTGCCGGCCTGACGCCGGGCGGTGCTGGTCTGCGGATGGCGCCACCGGCGACGGTTGACGCCACCCGCCCCCAGTTCTTCGCGCAGGAGTCGAGCCGATGCGCCTGAAACCGATTGAAGTCGACGTCGAAGCCGCGAACAAGCTCGTGCTCGAGCACGTCGAGCTGGTCAAGACGCTGGCTGCGCGCATGTCGCACCGCGTGCCCGCACACGTCGAGTTCAACGAACTCGTCAGCGTCGGCATGATGGGGCTGGTCGAAGCCGCCCGTCGCTTTCAGCCGGCTCTCGGTGTGCCGTTCGACGCCTTTGCCCGTCGACGCGTGCACGGTGCCATGGTGGATTCGCTGCGCGGGATGGATTGGGCGCCGCGATCGGTGCGCCGCATGCGCCGCGAGATCGACGCCGCCATCTCGAAAGTGCGGCACGAACTGCGCCGCGAGCCGACGTCGAAGGAGATTGCCGGCACGCTCGACGTGTCCGAACCTGAATACGAGAAGATGCTCGAGCAGATTCGCGCCGTCGATCTGGCGACGCTGCGCCAGCTCGAGGCCCCGGACGACCAGCCGCTGCTCGAAGTCGCGCTCGAATCGGACGAAGGCCCGCACGCGCGCCTGGAACGCGCCGAGCTGCGCGAGCACCTCGGCCGCGCCCTGATGCAGATTCCCGAGCGCGAACGGCAGATCCTGTCGCTGTACTACGAACACGAGCTGACGCTGGCGGAAATCGGTGTCGTCATCGGCGTTGGCGAGTCGCGCGTCTCGCAGATCCGGACCCAGGCGATCGCCCGTCTCCGGACCTGCCTGCGGGAGTCTCTTCAACTGTCGGAGTCACGGTAAATGAGCCGCGTCCTCACCCAGGAAGAGATCGACGCACTGCTGGCGTCGACGCCGGCCGACGCCGGCCTGCACGCCGAGCGGTCCGCGCCGGTCATCACCTACAACTTCCGCCACCCGGATCGGGTGTCGAAGGATCAGATTCGGTCGCTGCACTTCCTGCACGACCGCTTTGCGCGTAACGCGACGGCCTCGCTGTCGGCGTTTCTGCGCACGACCACCGAGTTGTCGATCGTCTCGGTCGAGCAGTTCGCCTACTCGGAGTTCCTGCTGGCATTGCCCGACCCGACCGCGTTCTACGCCGTCTCGATTGCGCCGCTCGAGACCCTGGCTGCGCTCGAACTCAACCCCGGCGTCGCCTTTGCGATGATCGACCGCATCCTCGGCGGTAGCGGCGAAAGTGGCGCGCCGCAGCGGGCGCTCACCGAGATCGAGCAGAACGTCGTCGATGCGGTGGTGCGGCTGCTGCTCGAGCACCTGACCGAGAGCTGGAAGTCCGTCACCGAACTGCGCTTCAACATCCACGCGCGCGAAACCCGGCCGCAGATGCTGCCGGTGGCGTCGTGGAACGAGGTTGTGGTCGTCGTCAACTTCGATCTCAAGGTCGGCGAGGCGCGTGGGCTCCTCAACATCTGCATGCCCGCCAGCGTCATCGAGGCGAGCGGCACGAACCTTGGCCAGAGCTGGCAGCACAGCAAGCGCGATCGCACGGTGGTGGAAGAGCAGTGGCTCAGCGAGAGCCTCGGTGCGATTCCGCTCGAGGTCAGCGCTGACGTGCAGACCACCCTGAAGACGCGCGATCTGGTGAATTTGCGGCCCGGTCACGTGCTCAGCCTTGGCGTCCCGTCAGAGGTCGATATCAACGTCCGCGTCGGCGACATCATCAAATTCAAGGGCCGGCTGGCCACCACCGCGGGTCGCGCGGCGGTGCTGGTCAACCAGAAGATCTCCACCGTTGCCGGTGGGCGCCAGGAGGCGCAGGGACGATGAGCAACGAAGAGATTATCGGTCGAGTGCTGAACGAGCTGCCGCGCGCCATCGGCGCAATGTGCGAGACCAGCGCCTCGAAGCGCCCGGCGCCGGCGGCGGTGCAGGACGGCTTCGTCGTCAGCGTCATCGGCAGCGGCGCCATCCACGGCGAACTGCGGCTGTATTTCGAGCGTGCCGGCGCCGCCGCCTTCGTCAAGGCGGTCAGCGGCTCGGCGATCGAGCCGAATGACACCGTCATTGCGGAACGTCTCAAGGAGCTGTGCAGCCGCGTCTCCGGCACCGTCGATCCGCAGCGCCCAGGCGCGGCGTTCATCGTGTCTGGCGCTGCGGTGGCGACGCACGTGCCGCAGGCCGGACCCGGCGCCGCGATCGACATCGTCGTCAAGGGGCTCGAGCAGGTGCTGCGGGTGAGTGCGGAAGGTGCGCTCGAGTGGGCGGTGCCGCCAGCCTCGCGCGGCGAAGGCAAGACGCTCGACGTGATCATGGACATCGACCTGCCATTGGTCGTCCGCTTCGGCCGCACCGAGCTGCCGCTCAAGATGCTGACCACCCTCGGCCCGGGGTCGGTGATCGACCTCGGGCGCGCGCCCGACGATCCGGTCGAGGTCCTGATCAGCAATCGCGTCGTCGCACGTGGAGAAGTGGTGATTGTGGCCGGCAGCTACGGCGTGCGTGTGCACGACGTCGTCAGCCCGGCTGAACGCGCTCGTTCCCTGGAGGCGGAACTCGCATGAGTCTGACTGAGTCGTTGCTGTCGCAGATGTATCCCTGGCCGATCGGTGTGCTGTTTGCGGCGTCGGCCGTGTCGTTCCTCTTTGGCGCGGCTGGCGTCTGGTCGCTGTGGCGCGTGCAGCGGCTACTGGCCACCGTGCCGGTCGTGCAGGAACGCCTCGACACGCTGTCGAACTCGGTGACGCTGCTGACCGACACGACCGAGTCGTGCTTCAAGGCACTGGCAATGCAGATGCAGTTCATGCAGGCGCAGGGCGTCGGTGCGGCGCCAGCGGCCCAGCGGGCGCGGGCGTCGGCTGCTGCCGATGCCGGCGTCGATGCGGTGGCGAAGAAGGGGCGGCAGCGCCGCGTCGTGGGCGCGGCCCGTCGAGGAGAAGCGGTCGCAGCGATTGCTGCCCGCGAAGATGTGGCGGAAGCGGAAGTGGCGCTGCGTCTGCACCTGAACAACCGTGACGGTGCGGCGACTGCCGAAGGAAAACGCTATGGCTCGATGCTCTCGTAGTTCGTGCCACCGCTGGCGTCCGGAGCTGGCGGTGCGGATGTTCAGCATTGGCGCGCGCGTCGATCACGCGTGGTTCTGCTCAAACGCCTGCGTCAAGGCCGAGGCCATTGACCGCCTGCGGAAAGTGGCCAACGGCGAACGGCTGAGCCCGCCGGCGTCGACGCCGCTCGGGACCGTGCTGCTCCAGCAGAAGGGCATTACGCAGGGACAGCTCCACAGCGCGCTGGTTGAACAGCGGCGCTCGGGCCTGCGCCTCGGGGATCAACTGACGCAGCTTGGCTTTACCAGCGGCGACACGATTCTGCGGGCCCTGGCGGCGCAGAACGGCGTGCCCTATCTGGTCACGATCGACCTCGCGGCGGTGCGTTCGGCACCTGGCGGTCTCAGCACGGATGAAGTGCGCGCCCTCGGCGTCGTGCCATTCCGCGAGATCGGCGAGGTGCTGTTCGTTGCCTGTAAAGCGCCGCTACCGCGCGCGGCACTATCGGCGCTTCATCTGCTGACCGGCCGCATCGTCGAGCCGTATCTGGTGTCCGACGACGCGTTGTCAGGATTGCAGCAGGCCTACGGGTCGGCGATTCCGGCCGACGTGACCACGATGACCGTACGCGACATCAGCGACGGTGCGTCACGGATTGCCGCGGTGGCGGTAGAGGCCGGCGACGTCACGTTGCGTGAAGCGCAGGTGGATCCGTTTACATGGGTGCGGATTGCGGCAGACGGCCAGGTGAGCACACTGCTCGTTCCGCCGTTTCCGCAGGAGATCGAGGAGCACGAATCATGGCTGGCGGCTACTACACCGCACTGAGCGGGATGCGGGCGCGGATGGACGCGCTCGACCGCGTCGCCGGCGATATCGCGAACGCGAGCACCGCCGGCTACAAGGCCGAACGCGGCAGCACCGAGCAGGCGGATCGGCCATCGTTCGACTCCGCGCTGAAGTCGGCGATCGATGTCGCCAGCAGCGAAGCCAAAACTGACTTTCGTCCGGGTTCGCTGAGCACGACGAACCGGGCGATGGATGTGGCGATTGAAGGCAAGGGCTTCCTGGCGGTCGACACCGCGCAGGGGCCGCGCTTCACCCGCAACGGTCATCTGGTCCGGCGCGCTGATGGTGTGCTGGCCACCGATGAGGGTGACGCCATCCTCGGCAGCGACGGGCCGATCAAGGTGGGCCAGGGGCTCGTCGAGATTGACACCGACGGAACCGTCCGCGAGGGCAAGGCCGCCGTGGGCAGACTGAGGGTCGTCGACTTTCCGGAAGGCACGATACTCGACCGCGACGGTGGCTCGCGTTTCCGCACCACAGTGACACCGCAGGACGTGGAGAAGCCGTCATTCACGGCCGGGACGCTCGAGCAATCGAACGTGTCGCTGGTGGAGCGCATCGCCGAGTTGAGCGAGGTCTCGCGCAACTACCAGACGCTGCTCAAGGCGGTCTCGGTCCTCATGAACGATGTCGACCGCGGCGCCATCACGGAGTTGGGTCGGAGATAAGAAATAGACGTTCAACGGTTCAATCGTTGACAAGGAGTGAGGAATGATTCGCGCGCTCTACACGGCCGCAAGCGGCATGACCGCCCAGCAGGCGAACATCGACAACGTGGCCCACAATCTGGCCAACGCCAACACGGCCGGCTTCAAGAAGAGCCGCGTCGAGTTCTCGGATCTGGTCTACGACCAGGCCCGTGTGCCAGGAGCGCCGTCGTCGACGACGGGCGAATCGCCGATCGGGGTCGAGACTGGCCTCGGGGTACGCGTACTGGGGATGTCGCGCGACTTCGGTCGCGGCAATCTCAAGGCCACGAACGCGCCGCTCGATCTGGCGATTGAAGGTGAGGGGTTCTTCCAGGTGGCGCTGCCGAGCGGAGAAACCGGTTACACGCGTACCGGATCGTTCCACTTGAACGGCGAGGGCGCGCTGGTCACCTCCGACGGCAACCTGGTGCAGCCACAGATTTCGATTCCGGCCAACGCGACGTCAGTGACGATCTCGAAGGCCGGGATTGTGTCGGTGAACATTCCGGGGCAATCCTCGGCGCAGCAGATCGGCACGCTCGAACTGGCGACGTTCCAGAACCCGTCCGGACTGCGCGCCAGCGGCGGCAATACGTTCCTGCCGACCTCGGTGTCGGGCGATCCGCAGGTTGGCGCCGCCGCCGAGGACTCGCGCGGCGCCATCGCGCAGGGATTCATCGAAGACTCCAACGTCAGCGTGGTCGAGGAGATGGTGAACATGATCCTCGGGCAGCGCGCCTATGAAGCGAACTCGAAAGTGATCAAGGCCGCCGATGAGATGCTCCAGCAGGTCAACACGATTGTTCGCTAGCATCAGCCTGGCGTGGCTGCTGGCGACGACGCCGGTGTTCGCCGGTGCCGGCGCCGTGGTGGCGCCTGCCGTCGTCGAGGCGATCGTGCGCGCCGTCCAGTTACGTCTCGGCGAGACCGCCACCGTCGTGGTGGCCTCGCTCGAGGGCGTGCGGCTCGATCGTTCCGCCGTTTCGCTTGTGGCCGCGCCTGAGCCGGCCGCACGACTCGGTGGGCCAGTGCGATTCGTGCTGTCCGATGTGAGACCGGGCCGTCCGTCGGTGCGCGCCGGCGAAGCGGTGGCGACGTTGACGGTGTCGGCGCCGGTCGTCCGCGCGATTCGCGCCATTGCCCGTGGCGAAGAGGTCACCGCGTCCGATGTGACCGTGGTGACGGCGGTGATCGGACGCCAGCCGTTCGGTCCGCTGCTGACTCTCGACGATGTTGTCGGCGCCCGCGCTCGCCGCGATCTCAGCGCCGACACCACGCTGACGCGCATGGACCTCGCGCCATCGCCGCTGGTGCGAGCCGGCGACGTCGTGCAGGCGCGCGCCCGTGTCGGCAACGTCGAGATTGCCGCAGAAATGATCGCGGCCCAGAGCGGCAGCCGTGGCGACGTCATTCGCGTCGTCAACCAGGAAACCAGGCACGCTGCCCGCGCACGAATCGCGGC
Source organism: uncultured Acidobacteriota bacterium (assembly GCA_902826465.1). Taxonomy (GTDB): domain Bacteria; phylum Acidobacteriota; class Vicinamibacteria; order Vicinamibacterales; family CAVVIG01; genus CADEEX01. The sequence continues at coordinate 36,250 of CADEEX010000001.1, read as the reverse complement.
GCGGGGTGAAGTGGAGGTTGTGAATGTTCGCTAGAGCTCGGATCGCGTCGCTGGTGGCCATGGTGCTGGCGACGACCTCGGCGCTCGCGGTGGCGCAGCAGCCGATCAAGCCGACCGACAACTACGACGAACTGTTCCAGCGCTACCTGCTCGAGGCGCGTACCGCTAAACCGGCGAGTGAGGCGCAGCCGTGGGGCTGGATGAGTTCCCTCGGGCTCGATCGCCGCGCCAGGAACGTCAACGATCTCATCACCATCCGCGTCGTCGAGAGCATCGTTGGCAGCGGCACGGCCGATTCTCAGTTGGCCAAGTCGAGCGACGTGGGCATCGGCGTGCCATCGCTGTTTGGTCTCGAGAAGAAGCTGCCTGGAGCCGTGAATCCCGCGAACCTGGCGTCGGCGAACACCAAAACCGGCTATCAGGGCGGTGGTACCACCAACCGCGCCGGCACGCTGACCGCGCAGATGACGGCCCGCGTCGCTGATGTGCTGCCGAACGGCGATCTCGTCGTCGAAGGCGTGCGCGAGATCGAGATCAACGGCGACCGTCAGATCGTGGTGCTAACGGGCGTCGTGCGCACCGTCGACGTGCCGCCCAGTAACGAAGTGCTGTCGACCGAAATTGGACAACTCCGGATTCGCTACTTCGGCCGAGGCCTGATGAAGGACAACCTCAAGCCAGGGTGGCTGGTACGCATTCTCAACAAGGTGTTTTAGTCATGACTCTGCGTACCCGATTCGCGAGCATCACGCTCGCGCTTATCAGCACGACTGCCGCCGCCCAGCCCATCGACGTGCCAACGCGTCTCAAGGACATCGCGTCCCTCCAGGGCCTCAGCACGACGCCAGTGATCGGTTACGGCATTGTCGTTGGCCTCAACAAGACCGGCGACAAGCGGCAGACGATCTTCTCGGGCCAGACGCTGGCCAACATGCTGCAGCAGCTGGGCGTGACCGTGTCGCCGTTGCAGATGAAGGTCGAGAACATCGCCGCGGTCCTTGTGACCGCCGACCTGCCAACCTATGCGCATCAAGGGACGCGGCTTGATGTCACCGCATCGTCGATTGGCGATGCGCGCAGCCTGCAGGGCGGTGTGCTGCTGGCGACGCCGCTGCGTGGACCGAACGGACAGATCATCGCCACGGCGCAGGGGGCCTTGTCGCTCGGTGGTTTTGGCGGTGGCAGCGGCGGCAACGGCGTGCAGGTCAACCACCTGACGGTCGGCCGCGTGCCGAATGGCGCACTCGTGCATGTGGAAGCCGCGGCGGCGATGCCGCCGGCCGACGCCATTGCCTTCACGCTCAAGGATCCGGATTTCAGCAGCGCGAGCCAGGTGGCGATGACCGTCAATCGCGAGCTTGGCGAAGGCGCGGCGCGCGCAGTCGACGCGGCGACGGTGGCGGTGAAGGTCCCCGGCCCGTACCGGAGCGCGATTCCGGAACTGGTGGCTCGACTCGAGCCGCTCAGCGTGTCGGTCGACACCGCGGCGCGCGTCGTGATCAACGAACGCACGGGTACCGTCGTGATCGGGGGGTCTGTACGACTCGGGCCGGCGGCCGTTGCGCATGGCACGCTGTCGGTGAAGATCGCGACCCGCTTCGAGGTGTCGCAGCCGGCGCCGTTTTCGAAGAACGGCGACACCACGGTCGTGCCGCAGCAGCAGGTCGATGTGACCGAAGGGCGCAACCAGCTGCTCATGCTCGAACAGGGAACAACGCTGGAGTCGGTCGTCCGCGGCTTGAACGCCCTTGGCGCCAGCCCGCGCGACATCATCGCGATCATGCAGGCGCTCAAGGCGGCCGGCGCGCTGCGCGCCGAACTGGTCATTCAATAGGGCGTCGGCAGTGACGCATGAAGAAGGACGGAACTCGACAGCGCGGGTGAGGGCGTAATGGCGATTGACGTCAACAGTCTGATGAACGACGCGGTCGGACGGCTCGATGCCGTGGCCAATCCCGATGCGGATCGCCAGGAGATCAAGCACCTCGCGCAGCAGTTCGAGGCGATGCTGCTGACGCAGATGATGCGTGAGATGCGCAAGTCGATGGTCGATGAGGAAGACGAGGGGGGCCTCGGCGCCGGGCCTCTGAACGATAACGCGAACATCGAATTCGGGAGCGCCCTGAGCCGGAACGGCGGCCTCGGGTTTGCCGATCAGATGCTGGCGGTGTTCGAGCGCCAGATCGCTACCCTGAGCGGTACGCCAGGCGTCGACCTGGCTGGTGGCGCGAGCGTGACGAGTGCCAGCGCGGTGCGCGCGCTGGTGCCGCTGCACCCGGACGCGGTGGCGATGCCGCTCGGCGCCCCTCGCGGCATCGACATCGATCCTCTGGATGTGACCTCGGCCGCCCCGGTGAGCAGTGGCTTCGGCTGGCGCCGCGATCCCATCTCCGGACAGGGGAAGTTTCACGCCGGCGTGGATATCGCCGTCGCCTATGGACAGGACGTCAAGTCGGCCGCGGAGGGGACGGTGACCTATGCCGGCTCCCAGCCCGGCTACGGCCAGACGGTGGTGGTCGATCATGGCGGCGGGAGGCAGACCCGTTACGCGCACCTGGCCGAACCGCTGGTTCGTGCAGGAGAACGCGTCACGGAGGGTCAGGTAGTGGGAAAATCCGGGAACTCGGGCCGGTCGACCGGCCCGCATCTCCACTTCGAGATGCTGGTGAATGGCCAGGCCGTCGATCCGCTGAAAGGCCATACGTAGTTAACCCTACAGGCGACAGGCACTCGAGCCGCTAAAGGATTCAAGAGGGCGGCCGATTGCTGGAGCAAGGACCAGTGTCGGGAAGTGGTCCACGGAGGACTTGATGAAGATTCACAACGACGGAACAGGCGCCCTTTCGAACGCGACCGACTCGCTGACGCGGACCAAAGCGGCGGCGGAACAGGCCGAGGCAGAAAAGGCCCGTCAGGCCACGAGCGGAGGCGATGCGCTGACGCTCTCCCCCGAAGCCCAGTTTTTGAAGACGTTGTCCGAGCAGTCGGCTGGCGCGCCGGCGATTCGCCAGGATGTCGTCGATCGCATGAAGGCGCTGCTCGACGCTGGTCAGGTCGGCAACGACCCCGGTGCACTGGCCGACGCCCTCATCGACGACTTGACCGGTCAGCGGTAGCGCATCGATGTCCGAGGCCGTTCAGGATCCCCTGCTTGCGCATGCCGAGCGTCTCTGCGAGACGCTCGAGCGAATCGGCGACGCCCTCGTGGCGATCGATGCCGAGACGCTGCTCGACACGCAGGACACCCTCGAGCAACTGGTGTCGGCGTTGAGCGCCGGTGGCGAGGTGGAAGACGTCGACGCGCTCAAGCGGACGGCCAGGCGCGCGGCGACCGCGTTGCTGCGCTGCCGCCGCCTGGGCGCCTCTTTCTCCGGCATTGCCGGCACGCGGCTCAGGCTGCGGACTGGTGTCGAAACATACGGACGGACCGGCAGTTTCGTGGAACCAGCGGTATCGGGCGCCGCCGTCAAGGTGATGACTTAACGTGTCTGATCTTTTTTCGATGCTCGGGCGGACGGTGCGAGCGCTGGACGCCCAGCGCTACGGCCTCGACGTCGCGGGGCAGAACATCGCCAACGTCAATACGCCAGGCTATGTGCGGCGTTCGGCGGTGCTGGTCGAAGGGCCGCCGCCCGATCCTCTGACCCCTGGCGGTGGTGTCGACGTGCAGGCCGTGATCGCCTCGCGGGCGCCGCTCGTCGAGGGGCGCCTTCGCTACGAGCAACCGCTGGCGTCGAGTCACGGGGCGATCGCCGATCAGCTTGCGGTCCTCGAATCGGGTCTTGGCCAGGCCGGCAATTCGCTCGATGACGCGCTCGCCGATTTCTACAACACCTACGCCCAGCTCGGTCAGTCGCCGACGTCGAGCACGGCGCGTCAGCAGGTCGTGGTCCAGGCGCAGTCGCTGACGCGCGCCTTCAACGACATGGCGGCGCGCCTCGAGAGTCAGCGCCGCAGCGCCGACGCCGGCATCCGCGCTGACGTCGGACAGCTCAATGCCCTCGCCGGTCAGCTCGCCAGCATCAACCGGCAGATTGGCTCGACCGACCCGAACAACGCTCAGGGCCTCTACGATCAACAGACCTATGTTGTTGCCCAGATGTCGACGCTGGTCGATCTCAACGTCGTCAGCCGTGGCGACGGCGTCGTCGACGTGTCAATTGGCAACGGGCGCGCTCTCGTCATCGGCGACCAGCTCTACGACGTCTCGGTGTCAGCCAATGGCGCCGGATACGCGAACCTGATGACCGATGGCGCTGCGGTCACGACCGACATCACGTCGGAGATCAGCAGCGGTCGCATCGGCGGATTGCTGCGCGTGCGCGACACGCTGATCCCCAGCTACTCGTCGCGACTCGATGAGCTGGCCAACGCGGTTGCCACCGACGTCAACGCCGTGACGACGACGGGCTACGACCGCAACGGTGCCCCGGGTGTGCCGCTGTTCACGCCACTGGCGACGGTGGCCGGTTCCGCCCGTCTGCTGGCGGTGAACCCGTCGGTCGTATCCGACAACAGCCTGATCGTCACCTCCTCGACCACTGCAGTCGGCAACAACGATCTGGCGCTGGCCATTGGCCGGCTGCAGGATGCGGCGATGACCGGGAGCACTGCGAAGCCCGTCGAAGGCTGGAGCGACCTCGTTTACAGCGTGGCCACCGATTCAGCCACGGCCAAGGAAGCGCGCACCGCGCACGAGCAGGTCACGCATCAGCTGAAGAACCTCTGGGATCAGATCTCCGGCGTCTCGATCGACGAGGAAGCCGCCTCCCTGATGCGCTTTCAGAGCGCCTACGAAGCCAACGCCAGATTCTTCCAGGTGGTCGACGAGACGCTGGCGCTGCTGCTGCAGCTCGGACGCTAAGAACATGCGAGTCGTTTACAACAGCATCTACGCTGACGGCGTCCTTTCGATTCAGAAGGCGGCTGAAGGATTGACCGAGGCTCAACGTCAGGTGGCGTCAGGTCGCCGGATTGGTACGCTCAGCGACGATGCGCTCGGCAGCGCGGCCGCCATCCTCGAGCACACGGCCATGTCTCGACTCGACGCCTACAGCAGCGCGGCGGACGCGGCGGAGTATCGCCTCAGTCTCGCCGACAGCGCGCTGTCAGACATCATCAACCAGCTGTCGGCGGCGCAGACGTCGACATTGTCGGCGCGCGGCACCGCCACCACGCAGGCGCAGCGCGATGCTGCCGCGCAGGACCTGCTGGCGATTCGTCACGCGCTCGTCGGCGACATCAATACCCAGTTCCAGGGGGCCTACATCTTCAGCGGCGCTGCGGTGACGACGGCCCCCTATGTCGAAGGGGGCGGCGGCTACCAGGGTGACAACACGCAGACGCGTGTGGATGTCGCCAATGGCAGCTCGGCAACGATCTCCTACGACGGTGAAGCGATCTACAAGGGCTCCGACACGGTCGACATCCTGGACGCGCTGACGGCGCTGTCCGCGGCCGTCGCCGCGGGCGACGAGCCAGGCATCCAGACCGGCCTGGCGGCGATCGATCGCAGTTTCAACCGGGCGACGAACGCTCAGGCGGCCATCGGCAACGATCTGAAAGCCGTTGAGAACGCCAAGCTGCGTACCGTCAACGATCGCGTGGGTGTGACGGCACGATTGGCCTCGATCGAAGACGCCGACCTGGCGGCGGCGGCGGCCAAGCTGGCGCAGGCCGACACCGCCTACAACGCCGCCCTGCAGTCGCTGGCCATGATCGGCCGCGTGTCGCTGATGGATTACCTGCGATGACCCTGAGCGCTTCCTCACCCATGCTTCATGCCGATGCGGCCGGTGCCGCGGCCGGAGAACCGTTGATTGTCGAGTTCCCGGCTGGCATTCCCGGCTTCGAAACCTGCCACCGCTTCGTGCTGGTGTCGTCGCCCGAACTGGCGCCGCTCGCCTGCCTGCAGGCAGTGGATCCGCCAGCGGCCTCGTTCCTGACCGTCGATCCTCGCCTGCTCGAGCCCGGCTACGATCTCACGCTCCGCGAGTTCGAACGCGCTCGCCTCGGCGCCGGCGACGAGCCGCTGCTCTGGCTGGCCATCGTCACGATCACCAACGGAGAAGCCACCGCCAACTTACGCGCGCCGATCGTCATCAATCCCCGTCGCATGACTGGATGCCAGTTCATCCGCGACGAGGTCGAGTATCCGGTGCGGTACTCTCTGGGACGGGCGTGACGTGCTGGTCGTAACCCGCAAGCGGAACGAAGCCATCGTGATCGGCGATGGCATAGAAGTGAAAGTGCTCCGGCACGGTCGTGACGGCGTTCGCCTCGGCATCACGGCGCCACCGCAGATCGCGGTGCATCGCCAGGAGGTCTACGACACCATCCGTGCGGCCAACACATCGGCCGTCGGTGGCGCAGCCAACGTCCATTTGCTGGTCGAGCGCCTCAGAGGACGCGTCGAGAAGCCATGAACGTTGTCAGCTTTCCGCCGCGCGTGCGCCTCGTCGACTGGCAGACGCTTGCTGCCGAACGGCTGGAATCGCTCTACGCGGAGGAGATCGATCGCTGGCAGCGCCTTCTCGATTGGGAGACGACCGCGCGCTGGGAAGAGATTGAGCGTCGGCGCCGGCAGGGCGCGGCCTCGGGTCTCGTGGCGATCGACGAGAGCGGCCGCGTTCGAGGGTGGTGCCACTATGCCGTGCGCGACCGTGTGCTGCGGCTCGACACCTTCACCGCCAGCGACGACGGCATCGCCCAGCTGCTGCTCGACCGCCTGCTGAGCGTGCCTGCGCTCGCCTATGTCGAACGCGTGTCGGCGTTCCTGTTTTCCGATCTCAACGGGTTGAGCCAGGCGTTTCGCGCCAGGGGACTGTCGGTCGATCGCTACTGGTACCTGGGGCGCGAACTGATGAATCCGATGTCGCCGCCGGTGCTGCAGGGCGTGCGCCGCTGGAGAGTCGAAGACTCGCTAGCCACGGCGGCCCTGTTTGGCAGGGCCTACGACGCATCTGCGGAGACCCGGCCGTTTGCGCCGCTCGGCACCCCCGAACAATGGTTCGGCTATGTGAACGATCTGTCGCGTGGCGGCAGCGGACTCCTCATTCCTGAAGCGACACTGTGTCTACCGGCCGGCCCCGATCGGCTGTCGGCCGTCGTGCTCGTGACCCGGATTGGTGAGAGCACCGCCCATCTCGCGCAGCTGGTCGTTGAACCGCAGTTGCGCCGTCGCCGCATTGGTCAGCAGTTGATGGAGACGGCCAGCGCCGCGGCGGCCAGAGTCGGGTGCCGGCGCATCACGGTGACGCTCGGCGGCAGCAATCGACCGGCGCGATCGTTGTTCGAAGCGGCGCGTTATCGGACGATGGGCAGCATGCTCGCCGCGGGAACGCTTCAGCCGCGGCGGTCGACGAGCGTGGCGCCCGGTGGCGCCGTCATGACGCGCCGATAAGCGGCCAGCGTCGTTTCGCCCTGCTCGACCGCGCGGACGCTCTCGCGTCGCAGCCGCTCTGCGGCGGCGAGCGCCTGCACGGAATCCTCATCCAGTTTCAGAATCTCGGACACGAGCGACACGGCCTCGGTGTGCAGGGCCACGGCCTCGCTGTAGCCAGGCAGCAGTCGCGCCTTCTGGCGGGCGTCGGAGAGTATCTTTCTGATGTCTCGCAGCGGACCCTCGATGTTGACCAGCGCCGTCATCAGGCGGTCGCGCTCATCGCCGGCGCTGTTGAGCGAGTCGAGGTCGTGGTTCCCACTGGCTTCGTGCTGATGCGTGGCGACGCGATGCAGCCGTCGAAGAATGGGTAGCTCCGCTTCGAGCCCGGCCCGATACTCTTCGATCAGCGCTGCCAGCGGTCGCGGGAGCATGCTATCTCGCGACCGATCGGCTCTCGCGCGCGCTGATCTCGCCCCACGCATCGCGCAGGTTCGACATCACGGCAATGGCGTCGTCGACGGGTTTCGAATCCTGGTGCATCGAGGCCTGCAGCATCCGGTCGCGGACGAACGTGTAGAGCTGGTCGAGCGACTTGGCAATGTCGCCGCCGGCCTTCATATCGAGCGTGTTCTGCAGCTGGTCGATGATGGCCATGGTTCTGGACACGGCCTCGGCCCGCTTGCGGATATCGCGCTGTTCGAAGCCGGCTTTCGCCTCGCGCATGAAGCGGAGGGCGCCGTCGTAGAGCATGACGACGAGCTCGAGCGGCGAGCGCGACTGCACTTCGGTCTGGCGGTAGGCGTTGATGCCTCGATTCGGGAGATTCATCGATGTCTGGACCTGTCGCTAGAGAGGACTGTTGATGTTGCTGGCGAATGATGAGAGTGCGCTCTGCTGGCTCTTGAGCGAGGCCATGGCGCGGTCGGCGGCGATGAACTGTGCCTGAAGCGTGCGGCGGCGGACGGCGAGGCTGGCGGTCATGTCATTGACCCGTCCGGTCAGCCGCGTTATCTGGTCACTGACGCGCGTTCGGGCCGACGGCACGAATCCCCCCGCCGTGATGTAGCTGGCGATGACCGAGTCGACTTTCTTGAAGACGCCGGTCGTGGCGTCCGTGAACAGCGATTGGACCGCGGCCTGATTGCTCTGAAGCGCCCCGTTGAAGGTCTCGCGGTTGAACGTCAGCTGTCCGGTCTTGTTGAATCCGATGCCGACTTCCGCCAGGTGCTGAAACACGCCGGCGCCATGGAGCCCGCCGACCGTGTCGCGCAGCTCCGTGCGCAGTGTCCGCAGCAGCGGGTCGCGTCCGAGGGTGCCGGTCGTGCCGGTGGCCGCGGTCGCGGCCTGGTCGGTCGCGAACTTCACGAGGTCGTTGTACGCCGAGACGAACGCATCCACGCGATCGGCGAGGTCGGTATCGTTGCGGGACACCGAGACGACCACGGTCTTGGCCGGGTTCTTTTCGAGCAGCGTCAGCGTGACGCCGGGAATGCCGGCACTGAGGGTATTGGTGCTGCTCGTGACCGGGATGTTGTTCACCAGCACCGACGCATCGGTCGCACTGACGGCGTTGTCCGCCGCGCTGTCGCCGGAGATGTTGTCGTTGTCGGTGTCGGTGAATGCCAGCGTCGCGCCCGTCAGGCCGTTCTGGATCGTGAAGGCGTTGGCGGCGCCGGTGTCCTTGCTGCTGAGCGCCAGGCGATAGGCATTCGGTGCGGTCTGGACGATCGATGCGGTGGCGGGACCGGTCGAATCGGCATTGATCAGATCGGCCAGTTCTTTCAGCGTCGTCGCGCCTGACAGCGTGACCACCTGGCTGCCAATCGTCAGCGTGCCGCCCGTGGCAACAGCCGTCGTGTCGATGTCGGTGGCGCTCGATGACGACACCGTCACCTGCGCGCGGGCGAGCTCGTTGACGACGACTTCGTAACGGCCGGGTGCTGCGCTGGTCGTGGCCGACGTCGTCAGCGCATTGGCGTCGGATGAAGACGCCGCGTATCGCACCAGCGAGTGTGGCGACGACAGCCCGGAGGCCTTGCTCTGCAGTGTGCCGAGCTTGCCGGCCAGCGTGGTGTAGTTGGTGTCGACTCGTTTGAGTTCGTTCTGGCGGGCCTGGAGGGCAGCCAGTGGCTGACTCTCCTGGTCCATGATGGCGTTCAGGACGACGTTGAAATCGATGTCGTTGAAGCCGCTGAAAGTAATCCCGGTGGTGGCCATGGGGCAGTTTCTCTATCGGCAGCTGCGGGGCCCGGCGAGAGCGCGGAGTGCACGAGGAGGGGCGGCCAGCGTGCCCTGCGTGCAGAAATGGGAACGAGGTCCCGGAGGACCTCGTTCCCGGCGAGATTAGCGGAGCAGCTGGAGCACCGACTGGTTGGCCTGGTTCGCCTGCGCCAGTGCGGCCACGCCGCTCTGCGTCAGGATGTTGAACTTGGTCAGGTTCGACGACTCTTCCGCGACGTTGGCATCGCGAATCCGGCTTTCGGCCGCCGTGTTGTTGACCACCTGCGAGGTGGACAGGTTGATGGCGTACTGCAGGCGGTTCTGAATGGTACCGACCTGGGCTTGGACACTGCCGAGCGAGGTGACCGCCGCCGCAAGGGACGCAACCGCCGTTGCCGCGTTTGACGCGGTGTCAACCGCCAGACCGGTCAGCGACAGACCCGTCGTGTCAGCCGCACCGATGGTGCCGCCGATGGTGCCGTTCGTGCTGTTGTTGCTGACGAACACCGAGAAGCCCTGTGACGCGTCGAGGCCGGCCACCGTCGCTTCGCGGTCGATTTCTCCGAGCACGTCCTGGAATTCCGCGTCCAGCACGTTGCGGTCAACCGCCGAGCTCGACGACGCCGACTGAGTCGCCAGGGTGGCGAGACGATCAACGAGGTTCGAGATGTTGTTCAGGGCGCCGTCCTGAATCTGCAGGGTCGACAGACCGTCACCGGCGTTGCGGATGCCCTGGTTCAGCACCGCGATGTTCGAACGGTAGCTGTTGGCCACGGCCAAGCCGGCCGCGTCGTCGCCCGAGCTGTTGATGCGAAGACCGCTGGACAGGCGGTTCAACGCCTTGTTCAGTCCGAGGTTGGTGGCCGTCAGGTTGGCCTGCGCGTTCGCCGCGGCGACGTTGTTGACAATTGAGAAAGCCATGTTGATCTGTCCTCCGTGAAATCGGTGATCGGCATCCTTGCCGTCCACCCGGGGGCCTCCGTGAGGCACCCCATTGTTCGGGGACGTAATCGGACACGAGTCCACGCGCTTTAACGATGTGACCAAACTGTCATGTCGACCCTGCCGCAGTTGGCAAGCTTCTGGCTCTAGGACGAAGCCGGAGGTTCGATGTGCTCCAGATCAGCGTGAACGGTCTGACGCGAAAATCGCTTTCAGGCCCGGAAAACTGGGGAGAACTGCTCAATCTGCTCGAGAACGGCGAACTCGGCGCCCGTCAGGTTGTGACGGCCGTCCGATTCGGCGGTGTCGCTGTGCCGACATTCCGCGAGCCGATCGCGCTGGCGCGCAAACTGCGCGCCGTTGGTGAGATCCACGTCGAGACCGCGAGTGTCGACGAGCTTCTGCACGCCTCTGCACGGGCCGCGTTCGACAGCATCGTCCCGCTCAAGGCGGCGACGCTGCGGATTGCCACGCGTCTGCGCGCCGGGCAGGTAGCGGCCGCGGTACGCGATCTGCCGGGTCTCACCACCTCAATACAGACGCTGACAACGTTGACGGCGGCACTCGGGCGTGCCAAGACGTGCATCGAGCCCCACCGTGCTGACTTCGACGCGCTCGTCCTGCGGCTCTGCCGCCTGGTCGAAGCGGTCATCGCCCATCAGGTCAACGCCGATTGGAACGCCGTCGCCACGCTGCTTGAACGCGAACTGGCGCCAACGTTTGACGCCTGGGTGCTGATTGCCCGCCGCGTCTGGAGCATCGCCTGATCGTGTCCGTCCTCGCCAAGACTCACGCAAACGGACGTCTCCGCTGCGTGTTCCGCATTGCCGCTGGCCCGAGGGTCGGCTTCGGCCACTTGATGCGCGCCCGCGCGCTGGCGCGCTGTCTCGAGATGGACATCTCTATCTCACTGCGCGGTGGTCGTGCGGCACGGGCGGCGGCTGACGTCGTTGGCCCCGTCGTGACCGACGCCGAGGCGTTGCGCGATGCCGACGTCCTCGTGGTTGACGACCCCAGTCCATCCCGTGGTCGCGCCTGGGTGGCTCGCGCCCGTCGCGCCGGCATCCTGTCGGTCAGTGTCCATGACGATGAACGGGTTCACGACGCCGACCTGGTGATCTGTGGCGCCCTAGGCACTCGCCGTCCGGGTGCCGCTCTCGATGTGCTGCACGGCGCCCGTTACTACCTCCTCGATAGCCGCATTGCCGGTGCCCGGCACCTGCGGGCCCCACAGCGCCACCTCGCGCATCCGCAGATCATCGTGGCGCTCGGCGGTGGACAGCATGTCGTGCGCGTCGCGCAGCGGCTGGTGGATGCGATTGTGTCGCGTGTGCCAGATGCCGAGATCGCCGTGGCGGCAGGGTTCGCCAAAGGCTCGCGCCCACCGTTGCGTCATGCCAGCTGGTTGGCGGTGCGCACCGGGCTGACGCGCGCGCTGCTCGACGCCGATCTGGCGATTGTCGCCGGCGGCGTGACGCTGTACGAGGCGTGCGCGCTCGGCGTGCCGGCCGTGGCGCTGGCGGTCGTGCCGGAACAGCGCCGCGCCATTCGCGCGTTTGCGCAGGAAGGCGCGGTGCTCGATGCCGGTGAGGTGTCTGCAAGCCGTCAGTCGTTGGATGCCGCGGCGGCCGGTGTGGCGCGCCTGGCGGCGGATCGGACGCAGCGGGTGGCGATGACGACGCGGGCGCGTCGTCTGGTCGATGGACGGGGTGCGGAGCGAGTGGCCGCCCGTATTCATGCGCTGCTGCAGGACAGGAGCCGTCGCTGTGCGTGAATCGCGCGCCATTCTCTTTGATCTCGACGACACGCTGTATCCATACCGCGCATTCGTGCGCAGCGGCTTCCGCGAAGTGGGCCGCCGCCTGGCCGCCGAGCGCGGGCTGCCGGAGCGGTCGGTGCTGAAGGTCCTGCGCCGTGCGCTGGTCGGTGGTGCGCGTGGCCGCGAGCTGCAGGCGCTGTGCGAGCGCTTCTCGCTGCCAGGGTCACTGGTGCCGGTCCTCGCCGACGTGATGCGCGAGCACACGCCGTCACTGCGGCTGCCCCGGCAGACGCGGCGCGTCCTGACCGAACTCCGCGCCAGCTGGAAACTCGGTGTCGTCACCAACGGCACGCCGCGCATTCAGCGCCGCAAGATCGCGGCGCTCGGCCTCGAGCCGTTCGTCGACACGGTGGTGTTTGCCACCGAGCATGGCGATGGCGCCGGCAAGCCCGCCGCGCCGGCATTCCGTGCGGCGCTGACGCGACTCGGCGCCGCGCCCGCACACACCGTCTTTGTTGGCGACGATCGGCATGCGGACATCGAAGGTGCCGCGGCGATCGGGATGTGCACCATCCACCTGCTGCCGGACGCGATCGCCTGTGATTGCGAGGCCGTCGGCGTCGGCGTCCACGTGCGCGCCCTGGCGCAGGTACCAGAAACCGCGGACCGATTGGTCCCTATGAGGTCAGAGAGTCATGTCATTTGAGATCGGCAGTCGTCGTGTGGGCGTTCGTGAACCGCTGTTCGTGATCGCCGAGCTGGGCCTCAACCACGGAGGCTCCCTCGAACGGGCGCTGGCGATGGTCGACGCCGCGGCGGACGCCGGTGCCTCGGCGGTCAAGCTGCAGACGTTTCGCGCCGAGGAGCTGGTGGCGGCCGAGTGCCCGGCGCCGGCGCATGTGCCTGACGCGTCGCTGCGGCACTTCTTCCGTCAGTTCGAGCTCGATCGAGCGGCCCACATCGCCATTGCCGAACGAGTCCGGGAGCGCGGGCTCGAGCTGGTGGCAACGCCGTTCTCCCTGGCGGCGGTGGATATGCTCGTTGACGTCGGTGTCGGTGCTCTCAAGATTGCGAGCGGAGACCTGACGTATGACGCGCTGATTGCGGCGGCGGCGGCCACCGGCCTGCCGCTCATCATGTCGACCGGGATGTCGACGCTCGAGGAGACCGCGCACGCCGTGGCGGTCGCCCGAGAGCACGGCGCCACGCGGATCGCGCTGCTGCACTGCGTCTCGGCGTATCCGGTGCCGGCGGGCAGCGAGAACCTGCGCGCCATCCAGACGCTCTCGCATCTGTTCGACCTGCCTGTCGGCCTGTCCGATCACGCCCGCGATACGTCGGCCGTCCCGGTGGCAGTGGCCCTGGGCGCGACGCTCTACGAGCGTCACCTGATGATGAGCGCCGACCACGGTGTCGATGCCGCGGTGTCGAGCTCGCCGGAGCAATTCGCACACCTCGTCACGGCGGCGGCCCGCACTCAGCTGGCGCTCGGGCACGGGCGCCGCGAATGCCTGCCGGCCGAAGCGGTCAACCTGACGGCCAGCCGCCGCGCCCTGCATACCACCCGGGCGCTGGTGCCCGGACAGCGCATCGAACGCGACGACATCACCGTGCTGCGCCCGTCACGCGGTCTATCGCCGGCCTTGCGCGACGAACTCATTGGCACGGTCGTGACCCGGGCCATCGAGGCCGGCGCGCCCTTTCTCGGACACGACCTGCCGTCGGTCAGGGAGCAGCGTGGTGTCGCTTAACGTCCTGATCACGGCGGCGTCGAGACGCGTACCGCTGGTGCAGGCGTTTCAGTCGGCGCTGGCGGCCTCGGGCCGACGCGGTCGCGTCATCGTGACCGACGTCAACCCGTTGTCGCCGGCGGTTCACGTGGCGGAGCGCTGGTATCACGTGCCGATGGCGACGTCACCCGACTACCTCGACGCCATCATCGGCATCTGTGAGACCGAGCGGATCGCGCTGATCGTACCGACCATCGATGACGAGCTCGAGATCTTTGCGTCGGCGGCGAAGTGGTTCCTGGCGCGCGGTATCCGCGTGGCGGTCTCACCCGAGTGGACCAGCAAGACCTGTAACGACAAGCTCGCCACCTGCCGCTACCTGCGCGACCACGGTGTCCGCGCCGCGGAGACATGGCTGCCTGCCGACGTGCCTGCCGACCCAAATTTTCCGCTGTTCATCAAACCCCGCGCCGGTCGTGGCGGTGTCGGCGCCTTCCAGGTCCACAGCGCGAAGGATCTCGCCTTCTTCTCGAACTACGTCGAGACCCCGGTCGTTCAGGAGTTCCTGGACGGGCCCGAATACACGATCGACCTGTTCTGCGATTTCAATCATCAGCCGATCGCAATCGTCCCGCGCGAACGCGTCGTCGTCCGTGCCGGTGTCATGGACCGGGGGCGCACGGTGCAGGACCCGGCGCTCATGGCATTGGCGGAATCTGTGGCGGCGGCCATGCCGTTCCTCGGCGCCGTCAACATTCAGTGCCGCGTGGTGAAGGGCGAACCGGTGGTGTTCGAGATCAACCCGCGCTTTTCTGGTGGGATCCCCTTGACGATCGCGGCTGGTGCCGATTTTCCACTGTATCTGCTCGAGCTGACGGCGGGGCGCCGGGTCGCGCCTCGCATTGGCCGTTTTCGCGGCGACCTGTGGCTGACCAGCTACGAGGCGTCCATCTTCGTGAAGGGCGATGCGCTCGATTCGGGCCGCCGGCCGCCGATGGCGATAGGAGACGTCGCGTGAGCCAGGCGGTGATCATTCTCCAGGCCCGCATGGGCTCGAGCCGGTTGCCCGGAAAATCGCTGACGACGATCGGGGCGCGATCGCTGGTGGCGCACTGCCTGGCACGGCTGCTGGTCGGGTCTGCCGCACCGGTGATGCTGGCCACGACGACCAGCCGCGACGACGATCCGCTGGCCGCGGCCGCGGCGGCGTACTGCGTGCCGGTGTTCCGCGGACCCGACGAGGACGTGCTCCTCCGATTCGCGCTGGCCGCGCGTTCAGTGAATGCCCGCTATGTCGTGCGCGCGACCGCCGACGATCCACTCACTGATATTGACGGTCCGGAGCGCGTGCTGAAGGCGCTGCGCGAGTCAGGCGCCGACCACGTGATCGAGGACGGCTTGCCGTATGGCGCGGCCGTCGAAGCGATCACCGTGGACGCGCTCAATCGTGCCGCGATTCTGGCAACCGATCGTGCTGACCGCGAGCACGTCACGCCGCTCATCCGCCGCGATCGCGAGCGCTTCGTGCCGCTCGTGACCCCGGCACCCGTCAACGTGCGCCGGCCTGAGCTGCGGCTCACCGTCGACACCGCCGCCGATCTGCAGTTCATGCGCGACCTGGCGGCGCAGATGCAGAACTGGAACACCGTGCCGGAACTCGCCCACGCGATTCGCATCATCGATGCCACCGGCGCTGAAAGCAGGGTCGCGTGAGCGTTGGTCGCCGTTCGTCGTCGTCGGCGAAGTTCGAGCTGGCCACCGTCATCGGCATTCCGGCGGCGCTCGCGGTCGTCGTGCTCGCACAGAAGCTCGAAGGCGCGCCGGTGCGGGCGTTGTGGCAGCCGACCGCAGCGCTGGTGGTGTTTGGCGGCACGCTGGCGGCGGTGATGGTCAGCTATCCGCTGGCCCTGATCAAACGGACCGGTGTCGCCGTGCGCGCGGCCCTGTTCGTCAGCCCTGACTCTCTCGACCGCATTCTCGCCGACATCATCAGCTACTCGAATATCTCGCGGCGCAAGGGCGTCGTCGCCCTCGAGTCCGAAGTGGAGCGGGCGCAGGATTCGTTTCTGCGAATGGCGCTCAACCTCGCCGTTGACAACACCTCAACCAAGGTCTCGCGCCAGATCCTCGAGGTCGAAAGCGACGCGCGCCGCGAGCGCGAAGAGGCGCCGGCCGAAGTGCTCGAGACCGCCGCCGGTTACGCCCCGACGCTTGGCATCCTCGGGGCGGTGCTGGGCCTGATTCACGTGATGCAGAGCCTCAGCGACCCATCCAAGCTGGGCGGCGGCATCGCCGTGGCGTTCGTCGCCACCGTCTACGGCGTTGCCGTGGCCAACCTGCTGCTGTTGCCACTGGCGACACGCCTGCGCGGCAGCGCCCGCCGTGCCGCGCTGATTCGCGAACTGGTCATCGAGGGCATGGTGTCGGTTCAGGAGGGCGCCAATCCCCGCGTCATCGAGCAGAAGCTCCGCGGCTTTCTGCTGGTCGCCAACCACGACGAGACAGCGCGGAAGGTGGCCTGATGCGACGCCTGGCACAGCGCCGAACCATTGCGCACCTGTCGCGCGACCGTTGGCTGGTCTCGTACGCCGACTTCATGACGCTGCTGTTCGCGTTCTTCGCGACGATGTATGCCATCTCGAACGTCGACGCGCAGAAGCTGCAGCGGATGTCGACGGCGATGCGGTCGGCGTTCGACGACTCGGCGCGCGCCAAGCCGTCGCCCAATGTTGACGGTGTGCGTGCCGGCAGCGCGGCCATTGGCGCCGCTGACGAGCCGTCGAGCGAAGAGGTCGAAGCCGCGGTGTCGCAGGAACTGGCTGGCGAACTGCAGATGGAGCGGCTGGAGCTGATTGTCGACCGTCGCGGCGTGACGCTGTCGATTCCCGAAGCCGGCGCATTTGGCACCGGACGTGACGATCTGTCCGATACGGCCCAGGCGCTGGTCGCCCGTGTGGCCGTTGTTCTGAACCGATTCCCGAATGCCGTTCGCGTCGAAGGACATACCGACGACGTGCCGATTCATACCGTGCGGTTTCAGTCGAACTGGGACCTCTCGGCGGCGCGTGCCAGCCGGGTCGTCGAGTTCCTGATCGCGCGAGGCCTCGCCCCGGCCCGTCTGTCGGCCACCGGCTACGGTGAATTTCACCCGCGCGTGCCGAACGGCACCGCGGAAACGCGCGCCAGCAACCGGCGCATCGATCTCGTCATTCTGAACGCGGCCACCACCAACCGAGAGGAGCCGGCGACGACCGGCTCGACGCCATGATGGACATGCTCACACACGCTGAAGAAGAACGTCTGTTGGGACGACAGGTCGAATCGCTGCTGTCCGACGATGACCGCGCCGCCTTTGCCGGTCAGGTCTGCCTGATCACTGGCGCTGGCGGCACCGTGGGGTCGGAACTGGCGCGACAGATTGCGGCCTGCCAGCCGAAGCAGCTGGTCCTGGTCGAGCAGTCGGAACTCGCGCTCTTCCGCATCGAGCAGGTACTGTCTGCCGCCAGCCCCACCGTGGCTCTCGAGCCGGTGCTGTGCGACGTGACGCGTGCCTCGAGCATCGCTCGCGTCATGCGTCGTGTCCGCCCGGACATCGTCTTCCACGCCGCGGCCTACAAGCATGTGACGATGGCCGAGCGTGCGATCTGTGCGGCGGCGCGGGTCAACATTCTCGGGACCAGCGCCGTGCTCGCGGCTTCGCGCGAGGTTGGTGCCCGCTTCGTCCTGATCTCCACTGACAAGGCGGCCGCCCCGCATAGCGTCATGGGCGCCACCAAGCGCCTTGCCGAGCAGGTGGTACTCGGCTCCTACGCCGAGGTGCGCCGGCCGATCGTCGTCCGCTTCGGCAACGTGCTGGCGAGCAGTGGCAGCTTCGTGGAGGTGATGCGCGAGCGGATCCGCCATGGACAGCCGATTCTGCTGACCGACCCGAATGCGACCCGCTTCTTCATGACGGTGTCCGAGGCCGCGTCGCTGGTCATGAAAGCCGCCACGCTGGCCGGCGGCGGTGAAACGTTCTGGCTGGACATGGGCCCGCAGGTGCGCGTCGGCGATCTGGCGGACAGGATGCTCGCGATTGCACGCGACCAGGGACTGCCGGAGGTCCACGTCGAGGTTGTCGGCCTGCGTCCCGGCGAGAAGATGGCCGAAGAGCTGACGTCTCAGGGCATCCGTCTCGAGAAGACGGCCCACGACCGTGTGTGGGTCGCGCATCAGGCGCGGACCCGTTCGACCGGCTCCGAGGCCTGGTTGAGGACGCTGCGCCGGGCCGTGGCGCGCGACGACGCCTACGGCGTGATGACCGCACTGACACTGGCGATTCCGGATTTCGTCCCGAGCGAGCAGGCCTGGACGCTGGCCCGCGAAGTGAAGACTCAGATCATCGGCACAGCCCGCGCCTCGCGGCCGCGGCCGCTGGTGCGCCATCACGCGGTCGTGGTGAACCGGCCCGCGACACCACGCAGCGCGTCGACATCGCCGTCGTCCGCGGCAGACAGCTCGCGGCTGCGAGTGGTGCGCACCGCACCGGCGCGCCGCGCGAGCTGGCTTCGCTAGGTCGTCGCTCCCGACCCCTCCCTGCACGCTGCGGCTCACCGCTGCAGCGTGGCCTTCCTCCCGCTGCATTCAAGCCGCCGTTCCCCCCGCCGATTCCTTGGCCGGAGACATCGGCGTCTCCCGGGACATTCGTAGACACCAATTCATGGCCAGTTCGGAACTGCCCCACGTTCTCGTCGTCGGCGAGGACACGGATTTGACCCTGTTGATCTGCCAGTCGCTGGACGGTGACAGGTTTCGTTGCTCCGGTGCCAGCGGGTCGCGCGAAGCGCTGGCTGTGGCACGGCGCACGGACGTAGACGTGGCACTGCTTGACGTCTCGGGGCTTGCCCCGGCGGACGGGCTGAAGCTGGCGGAACGGCTGCGGCATGAAAGCCGGGATGTCGGCGTCGTGCTCATCGCGGCCAATCGCAGCCTCGAAGATCTGATCGAGGCTCTGCGTCTCGGCATCGTCGACTATCTCGCCAAGCCGGTGTCGCATGGCGAACTGACCGATGCCGTCAACCGCGCCATGGAGTGGCGGGAGACCGTGCAGCAGTCACGCGGCACGCTCGCCAAGTACGAGGACGAGATTGCTGACAGTGCCGTCCGCATCGGCGGCTCGCTGAACGACGCGGCGATTGCATCGACGCGGGAGCTGCAGGCCTGCCTCAATGAATTGTATGGCCCGAACGTGGCAGCGCTCGAACATGCCCGTCGTGTGGCGGTGACAGCGATTCGTCTATCGCACGCGCTCGATATCGCTGAACCGCTGCTCGGGCACATCAAGCGCGCGGCGCTCCTGCACGATATCGGCAAGCTGGCGATCCCACGCTCCATCATCCGCAAGGCCTGGCCGCTCAGCTCCGGCGAGCACGCGATCGTCCGCTCGCACGTCCGGGTCGCCGAAGAGGCGCTGGCGCGCGTGCCCTATTTGTCGCCGACGGCGGAAATCGTTGGTGCCACGCGCGAGCGCTTCGACGGACGCGGCTATCCGCGTCGGCTGCGCACGGGCGCCATTCCGATCGGCGCCCGCATCATCGCGGTGGCCGAGGCGTACGACTCCCTGAGCGGCGGTACCGACACGCCGCCCGCCCAGTCTGTGGCGGCCGCCAACGCACAGCTCGTGCGCCACTCAGGGTCATGGTTCGACCCGCAGGTCGTCAATGCGTGGCTCTGCTGCCAGGACGATGCACGGCCGGCCGCGTCTCAGGGGGAGACGCCGTCAGACACGGTGAATGATGGAGGCCCGGCAACGCCGGTCGCATAAATGTTTCTGATCATCGGATTCGTCATCGTCACTGCGTCAGTTGTCGGCGGCTACCTCATGGAAGGTGGCAACCTTCTGGTGCTGGTCCAGCCCGCCGAGTTCGTCATCATCGGCGGCGCGGCACTGGGCAGCATGCTGATTGGCACGCCGCCGTCGATCCTGAAAGGAATGCTCGGGCAGCTGAAGGGGCTGCTGGCCACGGGATCGACCAAGAACGACTACAAAGAGCTGCTGGCGATGCTCTATCAGATTTTCAAGGCGGCGCAGCAGTCGGGAGTCATGGCGCTCGAGTCACACTTCGAGAAGCCGGCCGAGAGCGCGATCATGTCGAAGTACCCGAAGTTTCTGGCCAGGCACCATGCCGTCGACTTCCTGGCCGATTCGGTGAAGGTGATCATCATCGGTGGCATCGGCCCGCACGACTTCGAGAACCTGATGGATCTCGATCTCGAGGTGCGTCATCACGAAGAGGCACGTCCGGCGGCGACGCTGAACAAGGTGGCGGATGCCATGCCCGGCCTCGGCATCGTCGCGGCCGTGCTCGGCGTCGTCATCACGATGGGCGTGATCGACGGGCCACCTGCGGAAATCGGGCACAAGGTGGGCGCGGCGCTGGTCGGCACGTTCCTCGGCATTCTGATGTCGTACGGCTTCATGCAGCCGATGGCGACCAGCATGGAACTGCGGGTGGCCATGGAAGGTCACTACGAACAGTGCATCAAGTCCGGGCTGCTGGCGATGTACAAGGGCTTCTCGCCGATGGTGTCCATCGAGTTCGCGCGGCGCGTGCTGCCAGACGAATTGCGACCGAGCTTCGAGGAGACAGAGCAGTTGTGCAAGGGCACCAAGGCTGAAGCGCCGGCTGCCGCGGCGGCCGCCTAGTCATGAGCAATCAGGTTCAGCCGGTCATCATCGTCAAGAAGAAGGGGGGCCACGGCGGCCACCATGGCGGTGCCTGGAAAGTCGCGTATGCCGACTTCGTGACCGCGATGATGGCGTTCTTCCTGGTGATGTGGCTGGTCAACCAGAGCCCGCAGGTGAAGGCTGGTGTCGGCGGCTACTTCCGCGATCCGATCGCCGGGATGGACGGCGGCAAAGGGGTGCTGCCGGGCGCCGATTCGATCGGCGAGCCGAAGCCGCAGGCGCCGATCACCGACGCCGACGCCGAGCAGAAGCAACTCGAGTCGGTCGTCGCCCAGATCAAGCTCGAGCTCGACACGAATCCCACCTTTCAGGGGCTCCGCGATCAGATCGAGTTCACCGTGACGCCTGAAGGGCTGCGTATCGATCTCATCGAGAAGGCCGAATCGAGCTTCTTCGACTCCGGCAGCGCAAAGCTGGTCGGCGAAAGCGAGCAGTTGCTTGCCGTCATCGGCAAGCAGCTCGCGCTGCTCGGTCATGACCTCGATCTCGAGGGGCACACCGACAGCCGCCAGTACTCCTCCAGCGACGGCTACTCGAACTGGGAACTCTCCTCGGATCGCGCCAACGCCGCGCGCCGGATCATCGAGCGCAATGGCGTCGACGCCGGTCACGTGAACAGTGTCCGCGGTCTTGCCGATCGTGAATTGCGCATACCTGAAGACCCCACCGACGCTCGCAACAGGCGCGTGTCGATCCTCGTCAGAAGCCCTGCCATGAAGAAGGCACTGGCCGAGACGCGGGCCGCGGAAGCGGCGAAGGCTCCGCTCGTGCCGACGGTGACGACGACCGAAGACGCGGCGCACCCGGCCGCGCCTGGCGATGCCGCGCACGTAGCGGCTGAGGCCGCCGCCGCACTGGCGCCGCCCGCCGCCGCGCAGCACTGAGGCGACTGGTATGATGTGGCGCGCCCGCGGGTCGCGCCACCTCGATGCCTGATCGATTCAGAGATCTCGTTGCCAGCGCGCGCGACATCTGCGCCATCCTCGATCCATCGGGATCGATGACCTTCGTCAGCCCCGCCATTCAATCGACGCTGGGCCTGCTGCCCACAGAAGTCCGCGGCAACGTGTTGTGGGAACTCGTGCACCCGAACGACGTGGTCTCCGTGCACGGCGCGTTTCAGGAAGCGTTGTCGCAGGGCGGGCGTCGCGAACTCGAGTTCGAGATGCTCGACGTCAATGGGCGCTGGCACCGCCTCGACGCGACGCTGACCCTCCTCGAAGGTGCCGAGCGGCCGGCGATCGGACTCGTCGGGACCGACGTCACCGATCGCCGTCATCTGGAAGCGCGCGTGCGCGATCTCGAAGATCAGTTGCGGCAGGCGCAGAAGATGGAAGTGGTGGGGCGGCTGGCGAGCGGTATCGCACACGACTTCGGAAATCTGCTCACGATCATCATCGGCGCCAGCGGCCGCATGCTCGACGAGCTGCCGGCCGAGTCGCCGCTCCGCACACAGGGTGACGCCATTCAGGTGACGGCCGAACGAGCCGCCGCGTTGGTGCGCCGACTGCTCGCGTTCGGACGTCAGAGCGCTGATACCCCGGTGGTGCTCGACCTCAACATTGTGGTGGCCGAGGTTGGTCAGCTCTTGAGGCCAATGGTCGGCGAACACATCGACGTGCAGGTGCTCAACACCGATTCGGTGTGGCCGATCAAGGCCGATCGGACGCAGATTGAGCAGGTGCTGTTCAACCTCGCCGCCAACGCTCGTGACGCAATGCCCTCTGGTGGACGGCTGACAATCGAGACGCGCAATGTCGCCGCTGGTATGCACGGCGGCCTGGCGATCGGCCCGTCGGTGTCGATCAGCGTCAGCGACACCGGTGTGGGGATGGATTCGACCACGCTCGCCCAGGCGTTCGAGCCGTTCTTCACGACCAAAGCGATTGGCGAAGGGACCGGTCTCGGCCTCGCCAACGTCTACAACATCGTCCGTGACGCCGGTGGCTGGACAAAGCTGACCAGTACTGTCGGTCGTGGAACCACGGTGTCGTTTGGCCTGCCGCGAGTCTACGAAGCCACCGTCACCGACCGCCACAAGCCGAGCCCGTCGGTCGGCGGCAGCGAAACCGTGCTGCTCGTCGAAGACGAAGACGGAGTCCGTGAACTGGTCCGCGACATCCTGTCGTTGGCCGGCTATCACGTGCTCGAGGCGCCGATGCCGTCGGACGCCGACCGCATCAGCCGCGAATTCGATGGCGATATTCCGTTGCTCGTCACCGACGTCGTGATGCCGGAGATGAGTGGACTCGAGCTGTCTGCGCGCTTGCGTGAGCAGCGGCCTGACATGCAGGTCATGTACATGTCGGGATTTCCGGAGCCGACGGGCGGTGCGGCCGGCGGTGTCGCTGCGCCTGGCGCGCACTTTGTGGCCAAGCCGTTCGATCGGCAGACGCTGCTCCGCGCCGTCCGCGGCGCGCTCGATGCTCCGCCAGTGCCGTGATGCAGCACGTGCCCTCGTCGGAACTGCTGGCGGCGCTGTGGGACGCGGCGGAAGCGCCAGTGGTCGTGTCGTCAGCCGAAGGCATTGTCTGGGCCACGGCTGCGTTCGGATCTCTCATTGGGCAGCGACCCGCAGCCGGCACCCGGCTCGAGTCGCTGGCCAAGGGCGTGCACGTGGCAGCTGTCGGCGAGGTCCTGCGTGCGGTTCTCGAAGGCGGCGAGCCGAGGCGGGCGCATGACACGATTCTTCGCGGCGCAGACGATGAGTCGGTGCCGGTGGAGCACGTTGCCCGTCTTCTCGAAGTGGCGGGCCAGCGCCTGGTGGCGTCGACCTTCGTGTCCGTCGCCGATCGCAACCGCATGGCCGACGCGCTGGCGTGGAGCGAGCAGCGCTATCGCGATCTGTTCGAGGACGATACCGACGGTCGCTTCGTCTCGACCCCCGACTGGCGCCTGATCGACTGCAACGGTGTGCTGGCGCGGGCGCTCGGCTACGACGACCGGTCGCCGCTCATCGGCCGCAGTCTGATGGAGCTCACGCCCGACGGCCCGGTGCTGCAAAAGCTGCTGGCGGTGGCGCGCGTCGATGGCCGTGCCGGCCCGGTCGAACTGCAGATGACGCAGCAGGATGGATCGTCGATCGACGTGTCGTGCCTCGTCACGGCGTCGTTCGGCGTCGGCAGCGCCGTCGTGTCGCTGCGTGGGCAGGTGGCCGAGATCACGTCGCGCAAGCGGCTCGAAACGCGCCTGCAGGGCGCGGAGCGCATGGAAGTCATTGGCCGACTGGCCGGTGGGCTGGCGCACGACTTCAACAATCTGCTGACGGTGATCAGCGGTAACACCGAGAAGTTGATCGCGGCGATTCCTTCCGGCGATCCGCTGAAGCACTCCGTGGTCGCCATCGAGGAAGCGGCGTCGCGCGCGGCGTCGATGACGCGCCAACTGCTGGCCTACGGTCGCCGGCAGGTGTTCGAGCTGCGTCCGATCTCGCTGACGGCGCTCATTGCCGGATTGCAGCCGCAACTCGCCGAGATTCTTGGCGACCACATCACCGTGAAGGTCGTGATGCCCGATGCGCTGCCGCAGATCAGTGCCGACCCGAGGCAGATCGAGCATGTCATCGCCAACCTGGCGCTCAATGCGCGCGAAGCGATGCCGTCCGGCGGCGTGTTGTCGATTGTCGTCGACGCCATCGACGTCGACGGGCACGTGTCGCGCGAACGCGTCTGGCTGCGTCCGGGACGCTACGTGCGTCTGATCTTCGCCGACACCGGCCACGGCATGGACCCGGTGACGAAGGCCTACGCGTTTCAGCCGTTCTTCACCACGAAACGTATGGGGAACGGCCGCGGCCTCGGCCTGGCCACCGTCTACGGCATCATCAAGCAGAGCCACGGCTTCGTATGGGTCGAGAGTGAGCCGGACCGCGGCGCGACCTTCACGATTCTGTTTCCCACCATCAAGACCAACGCCGGCGACACGCCCTCTGCGCAGCGCGATCGGCAGGAAACGATTCTCGTGGTCGAAGCCGACGCGGCGGCGCGATCATTTGTCGGCGAAGCACTGCGGCGTCGCGGCTATCGTGTGCTCGATGCCGCGTCGCCGGCTGAAGCGATAGAACTGTTCGCGTCGCAACCCTCGCGCGTCCACCTGGTCGTCTCGGGGAGTCGCGCCGTCACCGATCAGGGCGTGCCGCTGGTGACGCGCCTGCAGGGAATCGATCCGCTGCTGCAGTCGCTCGTGACGCTCGAGCCATCGGAAGCTGGCGAGAGCGCACGGGTGTTGCCGACGACGCCGCGCATTCAGAAACCGTTCACGCTGCAGGCGCTGGCAGACAAGATTCGCGAAGTGCTCGACTCAGGCGAGGGCCGCGCCTGAGCTTACA
>CADEEX010000001.1:5465-11061 GCA_902826465.1 uncultured Acidobacteriota bacterium | reverse complement strand
GCAGACAAGATTCGCGAAGTGCTCGACTCAGGCGAGGGCCGCGCCTGAGCTTACACGTTCTGGCCTCTGCCTTGCTTTTGTCAGCCGTGGAGGAACACATGGCTGACAACAAACACAAGGACGAGACGACAGTCCTCGGCGATATCGATCCGATCAAGCATTCGTCGAACGCGGCGGGTACACCGTTCCACGACACGGCCAACGTGACGGCGAACGACGAGGAGTTCGACCCTCTGGCCGGGCGAGGGAATGAACCGAGCGGTTCGCGTCGCGCCGGTTCACGCGACGTGACGGAGGGGCCGAACGTCTCGGGCACGCGGAACATGCACAGCACGGGCGGGGCCGCCGGCTCTGACCTCGGCAATCGTCCGGAGTAACGGCTGAGTAGTGAGCGTGTGCAGACCTGCATAAGGTCTGTACACGCTCGGCATCCGACCGACCTTACGCCAGCAACGCCTACGGCAGCAGGACGATCTTGCCGAGGGCCCCGGTGCCCATTACCGCTTCGTGTGCGTCGGCTGCATCCGCGAGCGGGAATTCGCGGCCGACCAGCGGTCGCAGCGATCCGTTTGCCAGCCCGGCGCCAATGGCGGCATGCATCCAGCCGAACTCCGCTGGCGCGATATTGAACAGCACCATACCGACGACGCTCGCTTCGCGGGCCATGATGCCGCGCGGGTCGATCTCGATACGTCCGCGGTTGCCGATGAGCACCAGGCGTCCCTGCTTCGCGAGGAGCGTCAGGTCTTTGTCGAGATTGAGGTGTGCGTTCATCTCGAGGATGACGTCGGCGCCCTTGCCGTGTGTCGCCTTCATGATCTGCTCGAGATAGCCGTCTTCCCGATGGTTGACGACGACGTGCGCGCCGGCCTCTTCGACCGCCTTCATGCCCCGTTCGCTGCCGGCCGTGCCGATGACGGTCATACCGTGGGCGCGCGCCGCCTGCACCGCACCGATGCCGACGCCGCCGCTGGCGCCGTGCACGAGCACCGTCTCACCAGGCTTGGCCTGTCCGCGCTTGAACAGTGCGTAGGCCACCGTGCCGTAGGGCACACCGATCGCGGCGCCCTGCCCGTAGGTGACGTTCGTCGGCAGCTTCGCCATCTGCGTTGGCGCGCAGATGACATGGTCGGCGTACGAGCCGGTCTTCTGCTGCCCCGAGTTGTCGTTGAAAAGATAGACGCGATCGCCCTTCTTCCACCCCGTGACGTCGGCGCCGACCGCCTCGATGTCGCCCGCGCCATCAATACCTGGCGTGAATGGGAGCTGCGGCTTGATCGCGTAGACGCCGCTGCGAATGTAGGTGTCGACCGGATTCACCCCGGCGGCACGAATGCGCACCAGTACCTGCGACGGACCCGGTGCGGGTGTCGCACTCTCTTCCACCTGCATCACTGACGGAGCACCGAACTCGCGAACGACAATTGAGCGCATGGAGGCCGATGCTATCATGAAGAATTCATGGTCCTAGCCAGGCTCCACAAGACCGTGGGCGTGAACGTGGGACGCGTCCAGGTGGGCGGCGGCGCGCCGATCGTCGTGCAGTCAATGACGATGACCGACACCGCGGATGCGATCGCCACCGCGACCCAGTGCATTGAACTTGCCGAAGCGGGGTCGGAGATGGTCCGCGTCACCGTCAATACGCCGGAGGCTGCGGCGAAGGTTCCCGAAATCAAGCAGCGGATGCTCGATGCCGGTTGCGACGCGCCGCTCATCGGCGACTTCCACTACAACGGCCACCTGCTGCTGACCCGCCATCCGGCCTGCGCCGAGGCCCTCGACAAGTACCGCATCAACCCCGGCAACGTCGGCACCGGCAAGCGCCGCGACGAACAGTTCTCGATGATCTGCCAGGTCGCCGTCGATCAGCAGAAGCCGGTGCGCATCGGCGTGAACGGCGGTTCGCTCAATCAGGAACTGGTCGTCGCCCGGATGCAGGAGAACACCGACCGCGGTCTCGGTAAGACCTCGGAGGAGATCATCAACGAATGCATGGTGTTGTCGGCCGTGGAGTCGACGGCGCTGGCGCTCGAGTCGGGGCTTCGCAAGAACCAGATCATCATCTCGTGCAAGACGTCGCGGCCACGCGATCTGATCGCCGTGTATCGCGCGCTGTCGAAAAGGACCGACCAGCCGCTGCATCTCGGCCTCACCGAAGCAGGCATGGGGACGAAGGGGCTGGTGTGGTCGTCGGCCGCGATGGGCGTGCTGCTGAACGAAGGCATCGGCGACACCGTGCGCGTGTCGCTCACGCCGCGTCCCGGCGGCGATCGTCGCGAGGAGGTCTACGCGGCCTGTGAATTGCTGCAGTCGCTCGGCCTGCGCGCCTTCTCGCCCAGCGTCACCGCCTGCCCAGGCTGCGGGCGTACGACGAGCTCCACATTTCAGGAACTCGCCGAACGCATCCAGGGCTACATCCGCGATCAGATGCCGACCTGGAAGACGCAATACGACGGCGTCGAGACCATGACCCTGGCGGTGATGGGTTGCATCGTCAACGGACCCGGCGAGTCGAAGGCCGCCAACATCGGCATCAGCCTGCCCGGTACGGGCGAGTCGCCGAACTGCCCGATCTACATCGATGGTCAGCACGTGAAGACCCTGCGCGGTACCTACGAAGAGCTGTCGGTCGCGTTTCAGCAGCTTGTGGACGATTACATCGCCACGCGCTACGCGAGGAAAGCCTGACCGCCGCCTACGACACCGCCCTCCGCGCCGCGCTGCATCGCATCTGGGGCTTCTCAGACTTCCGACCACTTCAACGCGACGCCATGCACGCGGTCCTCGACCGCCGCGACAGCGTCGTGGTGCTGCCGACCGGCGGTGGCAAGTCGCTCTGCTTTCAGGCGCCGGCCGTCGTGATGGGCGATGTCCACGTCGCGCCGACCGATGGCCGTCGCGGGTTCGCGCTGGTGGTGTCGCCGCTGATCTCGCTGATGAAGGATCAGGTCGATGGCCTGCGCGTCGATGGCGTCTCAGCGTCGTACTTGAACAGCACCCAGAGCCCGGGTGAACGCGATGCCGTGATTGCGTCGCTCAAAGACGACAGCTGTCGCCTGCTGTACGTCTCGCCTGAGCGCCTGGTCGGTGAAGGCAGTCAGGGCTTCCGTCGGTTGCTGAAACAATGCGGTGTCCGGTTCGTGGCGATCGACGAAGCCCACTGCATCAGCCAGTGGGGCCACGATTTCCGCACCGAGTACCGCCAGCTCGGACGCCTGCGTGAGGAGTTTCCGGAAGCCTCGTTCCACGCCTTCACCGCCACGGCCACGGGCCGCGTTCGTAACGACATCGTGTCGGAACTGCGGCTGCAGGATCCGTTGGTCCTGGTCGGTTCCTTCGACCGGCCCAACCTGCTCTACCGGGTGCTGCGTCGAGGCAATCTGCACACGCAGTTGACGCAGGTGCTGGCGCGTCACGAAGACGAAGCGGGCATCGTCTACTGCACGTCGCGACGAGAGGTTGAGGCGCTGGCCGAGTGGTTGCGCAGCGAAGGGCATCAGGCGGTGCCCTATCACGCTGGCCTCTCGGACGATGTGCGTGCCGCGCATCAGGAAGAGTTCCTCGACGAGAAGGTCGAGATTGTGGTGGCGACGGTCGCGTTCGGCATGGGCATCGACCGCTCGAATGTGCGGTTCGTGGTGCACGCGGGAGCGCCGCGATCGCCAGAGCACTATCAGCAGGAAGCCGGGCGTGCCGGACGCGACGGTCTGACTGCCGAATGCGTGTTGATCTATTCAGGTGCCGACTTCGTGCGCTGGCGTCAGATGCTCGAGTCGAACGGCGAATGGACCGACAGCAGTCGCAGTCTGCTGCGCGACATGGAGCGCTACGCCGCAGGGACGCGCTGCCGTCATCAGTCGCTCGTCGAGTATTTCGGCGAGAAGTACGAACGCGAGAACTGCGGCAGCTGCGACTGGTGTCTGAAGGAACTCGATCCGGTTCCGGACTCAACGACCGTGGCGCGCAAGATTCTGTCGTGTGTCGCCCGTGTCAGGCAGAACAGAGGCGTGGCCTACGTCACGGACGTGCTACTCGGGAAGGCCAGTGAGAAGGTGCTCGCTGCCGGGCACGACACGCTGTCGACGTTCGGCTTGTTGAAGGACGAGGCCGGCGTCGCGATTCGCGGCTACATTGAACAACTGGTGGCCGACGGCCTGTTGGCGCGCGAGGGCGATCCGTATCCGGTGCTGCGCCTGACCGGCACAGGCGCATCGCTGCTCAAGGGCGAAGGCGAGTGTTTTCTGTTCCGGGAGCAGCAGCCGCCGAAGGCGCGATCGAAGCGGCGCGGCGAGGGGGCGGCGTCGTTTGGGGGCGACCCCGAGCTGTTCGACGTGCTGCGGGGCGTGCGTCTGAAGATCGCGCGCGAGCGCGGCGTGCCGCCGTACGTCATCTTCCACGACACCACGCTGCGTGAACTGGCGGAGCGCCGGCCCTCGACCGTGAACGACCTGCACGACATCTACGGCGTCGGCGCGAAGAAGGCCGCCGACTTCGGTGACGCCTTCCTCGACGCGATCAGGACCTACCGGAAACCACAATAGCGGCTCACGCTCAGCTCACAGCTCACGGAACCCTGGAACCCTGGAACCCTGGAACCGGGAGCCAGGAACCGGCGCACCAGTGGACCCGCACGCACGACATCCGCGACTCCGCAAACCGCGAGACGACGTGGGAAACCACACCTGCGCCGACCTATCGGCGGTAACGCGGGGCCCCACTCCGTCGACCGGTAGGTGACGACTCCGTCACCCCGCGAGGACTTCGGCGGCTTCGGTGAGCTTTCCCGTCTGTCGACTGCACACGCCGCTCGCGAATGTTCGCGTCCGCCGCGGATGTCGCACGTCCGCGTCCGCGTCCGTGCCCGAGCACCTAAGCACTCAGCACCGAGGCAGCAAGCACCCTTGCACCCCTAAGGCGTATCCGCCGCCACCATCGCACCGACGTACTTCATCTGATCCGGCAGTGCGCTCGGCACGGCCAGCGCATCGTAGTAGCCGCCCGAGGCGCTGGTGATGTGCATCAGGATGTCGGTGTGGACGCCGGAATTCATGCCGCGGATCACGACGGCATGCGCGCGTCCGCCGCGCTTCAGGAAATCGCGCCAGAACGTGTTGTATTCGTCGATGCGCGGCTCGCCGCGGTAGGCGCTGTTGTCGTTCATCATGACGACGAAGACCGGCCGTCGCTCCATGTTCTTGAGGAACCGCTTGTCAGCCTCGAGCATCGTGTCGAGAAAGGCGTTGCCGCCGCCGTCTGAGGCGAACTCCCCGGCGGCCTTCTTCAACTTCTGACGGTCGGTGGTGACTGGCACGCGGACCCGGAGCTGGCCTCCAGTGCTGATCAGCGTGACCTCGGGCTCAAGCGTCTCCGGTGTGCCGGGCAGCGCCTCGAGAAAGGACTGCAGCGCTGAACGGAACGGGTTGGTCATCGCCGACATCGCCGAACTCGAGTCGACGATCAGCACGACGCGCAGTTGTCCGATGATGGGCGCGGTCTGTACCCTGGACGGCGCTGCTGTCAGCGCCACGACGGCGACCAATGCCGCGACAAGCACCTGCAGCCCTCGGCTCATGGGAGGGCCGAGTATATAGGG
>CADEEX010000001.1:0-5365 GCA_902826465.1 uncultured Acidobacteriota bacterium | reverse complement strand
ATGCCGCGACAAGCACCTGCAGCCCTCGGCTCATGGGAGGGCCGAGTATATAGGGAATTAATGGATGGTGTAGGGTTCGTGCAGCGCGAACGGCGCGATCTCGACGTCGAAGTGATCGCCGTCGTCGGTCACCATCTGGTAGGTGCCGCGCATGATGCCGGTTGAGGTCTTGAGCGGGCAGCCAGAGGTGTACTGGAACGACTCGCCTGGCGCCAGCACCGGCTGCTCGCCGACGACACCCGACCCCTTCACTTCGTCGATGTGACCATCGGCGTGTGTGATCACCCAGTGACGGCTGATCAGCTTGACGGTGTCGTCGCCCTCGTTCGTGATGCGCACGGTGTAGTGAAAAAACCAGTGGCTCTGGAACGGCTGGGAATGTTCGGCCGCGTACTGCGACTCGACTTCGACGCGCACGTTGTTTGTGATCGCCTCTGAAGACGATGCGTGCATCGATTGCCGGACCCGAGTGGTACGTTCGACTTCGCCGTCGAACTCGTCCTCAGTTTCGTTGTCTTTGTCGCTTGCCATGGAATCTCTGCCGCCGAAGCGACCCCACCGCCATCATAGCAGCCAATCGGGGGGGCCGGCGCAAGGGGGGGCAATCGTGCGCCACAATGTCTGCATGAGTGCTTCACAACGCGCGGTCGCCGCCACGATTGGTATTCCCGTCGCCCGTCGTCACATCTTCCTCTGCGCCGATCAGACGACACCGAAATGTTGCGACAAGGAGCGCAGCCTCGTGGCGTGGGACTATTTGAAGCGGCGCCTCAAGGAGCTGAATCTGTCTGAGCAGGGAGGCGTGCTTCGAACGAAGGCGAACTGTCTGCGGATCTGTGAAGGTGGACCGATCGCGGTCGTCTATCCAGAAGGCGCGTGGTACGGCGCCTGCGATCCTCCCGTGCTCGAGCGCATCATCCAGGAGCATCTCATCGGGGGGCAGGTTGTGCAGGACTATGTGATCGAGGCCCGTCCGCTCATCACCGACTGAATCCATTCCACGATTGTGTCTTGAAGCCGCGCATGCAGCGCGGCCTGCACCGCCTTCCCGCCGGGCACGACCTTGAACGAGTGATCGCCGCGCTCGACCACATGCAAGGTCGGAGCAGGGGACATGGCCTGGACGACGCTTGCGAATTCGGCGGGTGTCCCGAACGTGTCGCGACTTCCTTGAACGATGAGCGCAGGGCGCCGGAGTTCCGGCAGGTGCGCGTCGCGTCGCTCGTCGGGCCGCCCGGGCGGATGCAGCGGATAACCGAGTAGCACCAGACCGGCGACTCTGCTGTCCGCGTCCGCAGCAACGACGTGCGTGGCGATCCGGCCGCCCATCGATTTGCCGCCCGCGAAGAGCCACGATCGCGCGCTCTCGACTTCGCGCTGTGCGGCAGCCATGACCGCGCGGTAGCACGCGTCGAGGACCGGACGCCGATCTGGAAGCTTGCGTCCCTGCTCGGTGTAAGGGAAGTTGAACGTCACGATGTCGAGTCCCCGCTGTGACAGCCCCTGCGCGAACTCGACGAGAAACGGGCTTCGCTGACCTGCGCCGGCCCCATGAGCCAGTATCAGCGAAGCCCCGACCGGTGGTCCCTGTCTCTCGTAGACGAGCGCGGTGGTTGCGCCCGTTCCGAAATCCACCGGCAGTACCCTAGGATTTTTCGCGCTGCTCTCTGAGTTCTGCATCAGTCTTCAACTCGTTCTTGACCGAGAACACACCGAACTGTGTCGCCAGCGAGCGCGCCAGCGCACGATCGACCTCGCTCTGCACGACACCAGTGAGCGTCACTCGTCCCCGATCGACGACGATGTGGATCGGCGGGTTCGCCATCACCGAATAGTTCCAGAAATTGGCGTTGCCGTAAATTGATCGGGCGATCCTGTAGCGCAGGTCATCGTCCATCTTTGAGACCGGCAGCACCTCGATGCGGTTGATCACGCGTGAGACACCGTCGATGCGGGCGACCTGGCGTTCGAGGTCGCTGCTCTTGTACGGCATGGTGACTTTGCCGGCCAGCGTCACGACACCGTCGGCGACGTTTGCCTTGATGTCGTCGAAGATGGTGAAGAACGCGTAGCGGTTCACGCTGGTCACGATGTCGTTGGCAACCTGGAGATCCTTTCGCTCTGGTTGTCCCGCGAGCGCGACCTGTGCGGTCAACGCGAGTACCGCGCTCAACAACCCCAACCGTGTGCGTGTCATGATCACACCTCCCGCCGCAGCGCGGGCCCTGGCGTTGCCTCGTGCTGTGTGCACCAACACTCATGGCAATTGAAGTGCCAGCGTGAGCGGTGTCATTGGGTCTGTTTTCCGCCTCGAGAGCGGCTCGCGGTGCCGGCCGCGTCACTCGGTGAGGACGCGCGGGACTAGGTCAGGAAGAACTCGAACACGACGATCGTGCCAATGCCGGCAGCGATCAAGGCGACCTGACGGAAGCTGTTGTTGTCCATCTGGCCGCGGTGAAGGTCCGGAATCAGGTCGGACATCGCGATGTAGAGCAGGCTGGCCGACGAGAAGGCGAGCACGTAGGGACGCACGTTCGGCAGGACGGAGACCGCAGCAAAGGCGAGCAGCGCACCGACGATGCCCGAGGCGCCGGACACGATGTTCAAAATGAGCGCTTTCTTGCGACTGTAGCCGGCGGCCAGCAGGATGGCGACATCGCCGACTTCCTGGGGAATTTCGTGTGCGGCCACGGCCATCGCCGTGTTGATGCCGAGCGGCACGGACGTCATGACCGCCGTGGCGATGATCGCCCCGTCGACGAAATTATGAAAGGCGTCGCCGACCAGGACGAGCGTGGCCGTGGCCCCGTGCACGTGGCACTCGTCGGTGTGGCAATGCCTGATCAGCACCAGCTTCTCGAGCACGAAGAACACCATGATGCCGAGCAGCAGCGTGCCGAATACCGCCGTCGGTTTCAGTTCCTCGAGGGCTTCGGGGAGCAGCGCCAGCAGCGCCACGCCGAGGAGCGCGCCGACGGCATAGCTGACCAGCCACGGTACGAGCCGGCGCCGGGCATTGTCGTTGAACAGCAACAGCGAAGAGGCGACGAGAAGTCCCCCGAAACTGCCGAGGAGACTGAGGAGCAGCGCGACCGCAAGCAAAGACACTGGGGGAACATTGTATGTGGGGAGGTCGAGATGTCGAGATATGGCATGTCGAGCCCCGCATCCCTCCATCCCTACATCGCTACATCTCGAGATGTTTCTCAGTTCGCCAGGTAGCCTCGGCGCGCCCTGACTCGGTAGCTGCGATCCCGGAGTTCGACGCGAATGTCGCGCCAGCGGCCGTCGCGCTCGGTATTGGTCGAGGTGTATCCCAGGTAGTACTGCTTGCTCAGTTCGTCGGCAATGCCGACCGTGGCGGGGCCCAGATCGGCGGGGCGCCGCACGATCTCGGTGCGGCCACCGCTGTCGTCGGTCATCTGGCGGAGCGCCGAGACGTTCACGCCATCGTCACCTCGCTGGTTCGACCATTGTCCGTTTGGATTCACGAGCTGTGACGACACCTGAGGCAACCACGGCCGCCGCGGGCCTCCAGGAAATGGTGGACGTGGCCCGAATGGCGGGCGTCGGGGTTGGCGAGGCCGAAGAATTGGCGGGGGACGAAACGCCTCGGGCGCATCGCCGTCGATGCCGATCGCGTAGAGCAGCACCTCGCTGTCTCTGAGCCGGGACTTCACCTGGTCGGCGGTGGCGGCGCTCGATGTGTCGTTGCCGTCTGAAATCAGAAGAATCGCCTTCTTGGGGTAGCGTCCGCTTCTGGCGAGTGGCACCGCCTCGAGGAGCGTGTCGTAGATGGCAGTGCCTCCGGCCGGTACCATCCGTCCGAGTGCCCGCCCGATGAATTGCGGATCAGAGGTCCACCCCTGTACGAGCAGCGGTCGGTCACTGAAGCGGTAGAGGAACACCTCGTCGCGCCGGTTGAGCAGTTCGTAGAGGAATCGGTCCAGCGCGCTGCGCGCCGCCTCGATCTTCTCGCCCGCCATGCTGCCACTGGTGTCGAGCGCGATGCCGAGGCTGACCGGCACGCGTTCCGCGCTGAACTGCGACACCGACTGCCGAACGCCGTCTTCGTAGACGATGAAGTCGTCGGCCGTCAGGCCTGGAACGAAGCGGCCGCTGCCGTCGACGACCGTGGCCGTGACGTTGACGAGTTCGACGCTCGATTTGAAGCGGAAGTCGTCCGGGCTGCCCTGTGGCTGTCCTTGCCCCCGCAGCGGTTCCAAGGCTCCGACCAGCGCGACCGCCACAATGGCCCACACGGCGATCCAGGAACGGCGATGAAGGCGTGGGGTGGCAGACACAGATGGTTCAGTAATCCAGAGGCAAAACGCTTGCCGCGCCCGCCGTCGTTGACGGCCTGATTTCTCGAAGCATTCAGTGACCCAGCCTCCGGCCCTGGTCCCCGGTGTCCGCCTAAAGGCGGACACTACGGCGAGCGGTGTGCTCCAGGGCGGACACTGGTCGTACACTACGCGCCATGCCCTTCTCGAACAAGACCATTGTCGTGACCGGTGCCAGCAGCGGTATCGGGCGGGCAGCCGCCCTCAGATTCGCCGCGCAGGGCGCCTCGGTGCTCCTGGTGGGCCGCAACGCGACCTCGCTGGACACCGTGCGCGACGAGGTTGCCACGTCGCACGGCCGGGCCAGCGTCTGCGCCGCCGATGTCACGACCGATGACGCCCCGACCCGCATCGTCAAAGCCGCCGTTGAGGCGTTCGGCGGCATCGACGTGCTCGTGAACGCAGCAGGTGTCATTGCCACGGGCAACGTGGAGACCACCGGCGATGCCGGCTGGGATCAGATGATGGCGATCAACCTGCGCGCGCCGTTTCGGCTGATGCGCGAGGCGACGCCGCATCTGAAGGCGAGCAAAGGCGCGGTGGTGAACGTGTCGAGCGTCAACGGTCTGCGATCGTTTGCCGGCGTGCTCGCCTACTGCGTCAGCAAGGCCGGGCTCGATCACCTGACGCGGTGTGCGGCACTCGAAATGGCGCCACACGGTGTGCGTGTCAACGGCGTCAACCCGGGCGTCACCGTTACCAACCTGCACACGCGCGGCGGCATGGACGAACAGCAGTACGCGGCGTTCCTGCAGCGCTCGAAGGAAACGCATCCGCTCGGACGGCCGGGCCAGCCCGAAGAAGTGGCCGATTTGATCGTGTTCCTGGCGTCAGACCGCGCCGGGTGGATGACGGGCGAGACGATTCCAATCGATGGCGGGCGACACCTCACATGTCTTCGGTAGGCTCAGGGCTCAGGGCCAGGTCTCAGGACCCGGGACGCCGATAGACCTCGAAATCTGACGAAACCCGGTAGAGTTGTGGCTATGCCGCAGACAGCATTGACCCGGCAGCAGGCGATC